>CAWUMT010000008.1:0-14816 GCA_963923735.1 uncultured Acidimicrobiales bacterium | reverse complement strand
CCGTGTTGTGGGCGACGCTGCGCTCGAGGTGTTCTCCGCTGCGGTGGTGGCGGCATGTCAGGGCGGCGCCGTCCGCTGGGTGGTCGCCGGGGCACCCGCACCCTGCCCTGACTGTGCGGACAACGGTCTGAGTGGTTCGATCGCCGCCGGCACGGCGTTTGCCACGGGACAGGCGCATCCGCCCGCCCATCCGGGATGCAGGTGCGCCATCGTGCCGGTCCTCACCTGAGCGACCCGGGGCGCTGACCGAAGGCCAAGGCGCCTGGTTTAGGCTCCTTGCCTGATGAAATCTCCTGGAGACGTCGCCTCGGGGGCCGCCGGGCCAAAGACTCGTCGACGAGCATGGATCGTCGGGATCCTGATCGCCCTCGTCGTCCTCATCGGATCACTCCGCTCGCTGGCGGGGCTGTGGACCGATCAGATGTGGTTCGCCTCGGTGGGCAAGTCCTCGACCTTCTCGACGCTGCTGAGCGTGAAGGTCGGCCTGGTGGTCGTCTTCACGCTCGTCTTCTTCGTCGGCCTGCTGGCCAACCTTCTCATCGCCGATCGGATCGGCCGCACCAACGTCTTCGAGGACCCTGATGACGAGATGGTTCGCCGCTTTCAGAGCGCGATCCGCCCTCATGCAAAGCGCATCTTCACCCTGATCGCCGCGGTGCTCGGCCTCGGGGCCGGGATCGCCACCATCGGCCAGTGGCAGAACTGGCTCCTGTTCGCCAACTCCCAGAAGTTCGGAACCACTGATCCTCAGTTCCACAAGGACATCGGCTTCTACGTCTTCGAGATGCCCTTCATCGAGTTCCTCATCTCGTGGATCATGCTCTCGTTGATCGTGATCACCGTGGTGACCGGGATCATGCACTACCTCAACGGTGGGATTCGGGGGCAGAAGGCGCGGCCACGAGTCCGCCCGCCCGTCAAGGTCCATCTCTCGATCCTCTTGGCGCTCATGGCGATCACCAAGGCCGTTGGCTACTACTACGGCCGCTACCGGCTGGTGAACTCGACCAACGGCTACGTGCAGGGCGCTACCTACACCGACATCCACGCGCGCCTTCCCGCCATCGACCTGCTCTTCTGGCTCTCGCTGCTGGCCGCGGCCGTCCTGCTGTTCAACATCTGGCGCAAGGGCTGGACGCTCCCGGTGCTCGCGGTGGGCATCTGGGCCTTCGTGGCCCTGGTGGTGGGGGTGGCCTACCCGGCGATCCTCCAGGCCATCAAGGTGACGCCTGCGCAGTCCACGCTCGAGGTGCCCTACATCTCGAGGAACATCGCGGCCACCCGCGCCGCCTTCGGCGTCGACAAGGTCCAGGAGAAGCCCTTCGAGGGCAGCACCAACCTCTCGAACGATGCGATCTCCCAGAACGCGCAGACGCTTGCGAACATCAGGCTCTGGGACCCCAACCCTGAGATCTCCCAGCAGACCTTCCAGAAGCTCCAAGGTCTCCGTTCGTACTACTCGTACAACACGCTCGGCGTGGACCGCTATCAGATCAACGACAAGATGACCCCGACGCTCTCGGGCGTGCGACAGGTCAACGCCGCCGATCTCCCGGCCACCAGCTGGGTGAACACCCACCTCGTCTACACCCACGGCACCGGGATGGCGCTGGCTGCAGCCAACCAGGTCCAAGCCAACGGCAACCCGGTCTTCGGCGTCGCCGACGTCCCGCCGGTCTCCCAGCCGGGCTACCCGAGCATCACGCAGTCCGGCATCTTCTTCGGTCCGAACCAGCCGGGTTACGTGGTGGCGAACTCCAAGCAGCTCGAGCTCGACTATCAGACCACGACGGGTGTCAACATCCAGAACCACTACGCAGGTACGGGAGGGGTGAAGATCAACGGGATCCTGCGCCGCGCCGCGTTCGCCCTGCGACTCGGCGACTTCAACCTGCTGATCTCGAACCTCGTGACCAATGAGAGCCGAATCATGTTCGTCCGTGACATCGGGGCCATGGCCCAGAAGGCCGCACCGTTCCTCTCCTTCGACGCCAACCCCTACTCGGTCCTCGTCGATGGGAAGGTCAAGTGGGTCATGGACGGCTACACGACCACCTCGCAGTACCCGTACTCACAGAATGCAGGAACCTTCGCCCTTCCGCTCGGCTCAGGGCTTCCCTCGAACTACAACTACGCCCGTAACTCGGTGAAACTCGTCGTCGATGCCTATTCCGGTGAGATGACCTACTACGTCGTCGACAAGAGCGATCCGATCATCCGTGCCTACCAGTCAGCGTTCCCCAACCTGTTGGTGGACGGCTCGACGATGCCCGAGGCGCTTCGTGCGCATCTGCGCTACCCCGAGGATCTCTTCGGTGCGCAGGCCGCGGTCTACGGCCGCTATCACATCACCAATGCCTCAGCCTTCTACAACGCGGGTGACGCGTGGGCGCTCTCGCTCACTGCAGGTGCGGGCCCGCCGAGCCAGACGCTTGCGCTCACGACCCAGACGAACTCCCAAGGCGTCGTGATCCAGGGCGCAGCCCAGCGGATGGCGCCGCAGTATCAGGTCCAAGCACTTCCTGGCACAACCGCCCAGACCTTCGTGGTCTCTGAGGCCTACGTGCCCGCCTCGGCAGGCAACAAGACCCAGAACCTCTCCGCCTTCATGATGGGGACCTCGGACCCGAGCAACTACGGGCAGATCACCGTCTACGTCACCCCTTCAGGCCAGTCGATCACCGGCCCGGTCATGGCCGATGCCCAGATCCAGCAGAACACCAAGGTCTCTGCGGTGATCACGCCGCTCGACCAGCACGGCTCCTCGGTTCTGCTCGGCAACATCCTGATGGTGCCGATCAACCAGTCGATGCTTTACGTTCGACCGCTCTACGTGACGAGCTCGGGGAACCCGCTCCCGCAGCTCAAGTACGTGATCGCTGTCTACGGCACCCACGTGGGGATCGAGACCTCCTTGGAGGCGGCACTCAACTCCGTGCTCTCCGCTGCGGTGAACCTGCCGAGCAACAACTCAGGCGGGAACGGACAGGGCACCTCGAGCCCCAACGCCGCTGCGGCCACCGCCCTGCTCTCCCAGGCCCAGGCGGCCTACGCCGAGGCACAGGCAGCGCTCAAGAACGGGGACCTCGCCGCCTACCAGGCAGCCATCCAGACGATGTATCAGGATCTCCTCGCCGCTCAGAACCTGCTCGGTGGCGCCACGACGAATACTCAGACCTCGCCAGTGACGACGACGACGGCACCCGCCACGACGACCACCAAGGCGAAGGCGGGGTCCACGACCACGAGCTCACCGCTCAAGGCGGTTCCCTCGGCGTTCTTCGGTTCCTGAGTTCAGCGCCCATTGCGGGCTGCCTGAGTCAGTCGCCGGCGTAGAAGGTCCGGAAGATCCACTCCGCAACGAGTGCAGGTCGCTCTGCGCCTTCAAGCTCCACGGTGACTTCCCGGGTGAACTCGAGGGCGTCGCCCTTCTGCTCGACCTTGACGAACCTGACGTGGCCGCGGATCCGGGTGTTCACCGGCACCGGGGCGGGCATCCGCACCCGGTTGAAGCCGATGTTGGCTCCACCGGTCGAACCTGCTGCGGCCTCGGGGTGCTGGCAGAGGTGGAGGACGAGGTGGGGAACGAGCGACAACGTGAAGAGTCCGTGGGCGATGGTGGTGCCGAACGGTCCTCGGGCAGCCGCCTCAGGGTTGACGTGGATCTCGGCGAAGTCGAGGGTGGCCTCGGCGAAGGCGTCGATCTTCGCCTGGGTCATCTCGTACCAGTCGCCTGTGCCTTCGGACTGCCCTTCGAGGGTCTTGTAGAACTCGAGGGCCTTGATGCCACCTTGGTTCATGGAACGCTCCTAGTGATGAGGGGAAGTGGACGGATTGGGGTGCCGTCTAGAGGCCGGGGACGCACGAGCCAGGTTCGACACGCACGGTCACCGTGGTCCCGCGTGAACCGCTCTTGATCGTGAGGTACTGAGACCCCGGCTTCGAACTGATCGTCCCGCCCGTCACGTAGGTGCAGTAGCCGGTCTGCAGGTACGCGACAGGGGAGATGTAGATGGTGGTGGGTGCCTCCGCAGCGGCCTTATAGACGAGGGAGTACATCCCTGTGGCCTGACTGGCTTGAGCGGCGAGTACGGCACCATCGACGGCCACGGTGCGGGTCTCGCTCAACGCGGCGACGACCGGGCTGTAAGTGTTGTCCGGGGTGGAGATGATGGCCTCAGAGGAGCTTCCCGTGGGGTCGTCGTAGTACCGCCACGACCACCATGCCCAGTTGAGTCCCACAGTGCCGGCATCGAGCACGAGGAGCTGGGCCAGGTTGAGATCGTTGGTCGCCCCGAACTCGGTCATCATGATCGCGGGGCCACCGGGCTGCTGCTTCGTGGCGTACATCGGGCGCTTCTGGGACTCGTTGATGAGCTGGCTCAACTCGGTGTTCGAGCAGGACACCAGATCGGTGGGATTGCCCGTCTGGCCGCTTCGCTGAGGGCAGTAGTCGTGGAAGTTGAAGACGATCCGGTCGTAGGTCCGCGCTCTGGTGATGTACAGGGTCTTGCCCTGATCCGTTGCGTTGTCGATCTCCGGGAAGACCAGGTGGTTGGGGTCATTGGCGAGGAGCTGGGGAACGAGGCCGACCTTGGGAACCGAGGTGGGGCAGGGGACCGTGGCATTCGAGGCGATCTGCCAGGTATCGCCGCCTGAGCCGCCGTAGAGGCAGGAGAGCCCCTGTGCGTAGAGCAAGTTGTCCTGGCCCTTGTAGGGCTGCAGCGAGAGCGGTTCGTTGATGGGGTCGTACCCGACCACCCACGCGTTGTTCTTGAACTTTGTCGCCACTGCAGCCCACGAGCGGTCGTACTCACCCTGGAGGTCGCCGGTCACCGAGTTGAAGAAGAAGTTCTGGAACGATGCGTCCACTGCAGGGTTCGAGTAGTTGTTGGACCAGCGGCCGGGGTAGATGACCACGGGATTGCCGTCCGTGCACACCGCCCACGCGGGGGCTCCCTCGCCAGAGAACACCGAGCTGTAGATGTCCTGATGCATGTCGATCAGCGAGTAGATGTGGTACTTGCCCAGCAGGTTCACCACTGCTTGGACCTGGCTGAGGTACGCGTCGGCAACCTTCTGGTTCCACATGTTCGGATCCTTCGGAGCGCCCTTGGTGCAGACGGCCGGCTGGTTCGGTCCGCCGGTTCCCGGCTCGATGCCTGCCCAGATGACGCCGAGGCGAACCACGTTGAAGCCGAGTGACGCGATGCGCTTGGCATCGTCCTCGCCAAGGGTGTTCGGTTGGCCCGGGTTGACGGTCAGGGTGTACGGCGCCCGCTTGTACACGGCGTTGACGCCGCGCAGATAGACGGTCCTTCCCTTCGAGTCGGTGAGAAACGGCCCACCCTTCGAGCTGAGCTTCCCGCTGACGAAGGTGTCGGACACCAGCGTGGAGGGATTCACCAGTCCATTGGCTCGAGCCTTCGAGTGCTGGGTCTGGGTGGGAGTAACGGTGTCACTCTGTGCTCCCGAGGAGCAGGCCGCCACCACCAGGGTGAGAGCGAGAAGGGACGTGAGAGGAAGGAGGCGTCGTTGCACGCCTCGATGGTATTCCCCGCCCACCGAATCACAGGGGAACTCCTCACCGAAAGTGCCCCTTGAGGCATCCTGCTAACATGGAAGGACCTCGCCGCGGGGTGGAGCAGTCTGGTAGCTCGTCGGGCTCATAACCCGAAGGTCGCAGGTTCAAATCCTGCCCCCGCCACCAACGAACACGCAGTCCAGGGCCGGCCCGAGAGGACCGGCCCTGCTGCTTGTCCGAGCGGCATTCCACGGCTCGCTTTGATCTTTGGGAAATCTTCGTCAGCTCTCATTCGAGGATCAAGGCGTGAGCCTCAACGGCAACGGCCGAGGCGTCAGGCCCCCTCGAGCGAGCGTTGAGCGCCGACGTCTGGCGTGTCGGTTGAGTTCATGTGCCTCGGGATTGAACGAGCCGACATAGTTGATGGATTCGAAGCTCGCCCGCCGTCACGAGGCGGCTACAGTCTCGATCCAAAAGAAATCTCCATGAGGAGAAACTGCACGATGAAGTTCACCAAATCCCTGACCAGCTCCCTTTTGGCAACCGTTGTCATGGTCGGGTTGCTCGCTGGATGCAGCAGTTCGAAGGCGCAGAAGCAGGACTACTCGGCAGGGACCTGGATCCTCAACACGGCGGTTGCCGTGGCCAGCGCAGTGGTGGGGACGGCGACGTACGGTGACAACGACACTCTTGACTGCAACTGGGGCAACAACAGTCTGAACCCGATTGCGGTGGTGAACACCTACAGCCAGCCACAGACCTTCAGTGTCACCATCAACCCGAGGCTGGCCGGGAACCTGAACTTCATCCCCGTGAGCGATTCAAACGGGAACGGTTTGAGCGGCTGCAACATCTCCAAGGGGAACGCCGGGACCTTCAACGTCACCGTGCCGGCTGCGGTCAACGGAACTCCAAGCTTCACGGTGGTCGGTTGGATCCTTGCGGGCGCAGGTGAGACGGGAACGAACAACACCGGGCAGGACAACAACGTGGCCATCGGTGCCGGCGGAGCCCAGTGGTACGACCTCTGGCTGCATGCCGACGTCATGAACGAAGGGTTCAAGAACCTTGAGCTGAACTACAGCCACACCGGTGGGACATCCGCTGGGCAGAACCTTCAGACGGGCCTCTTTAACGGACTTTCGTGTTCGGCGAACTCGAGCGGAAACATCACCCTGGCGACCCCGAACACGTTGACGACCCCCTACGTCTCGAACAACGCCAACGCCTGGACGTTCAACACCAATCAGCCGGTGTGCTTCGGGTTCCTGCAGCCGAACAGCGCCAGTCAGTCCTGAGAATCGGTGAGGCGCTTCTGGCGGCTAGGTGGAGCGACCCTCTCGCTCTTGTCCGCCGTTGGCATCGCGGCATGCACCTCGTCGGCTCCTGACGGCTCGGCCTCATGGGACGGCGGAGCCACCATCGCGCTCCACACGGGAACGTCGAATTCGGACAAGCACGCGGTGATCGACACCATGATCGCCGGACAGTCCCAGTCGTTGCTCTTTGACACGGGCTCCGTCGGAATCTCAGTGCTTCAGGATTTCGTTCCTGCCTCTGTCAAGACATTGGCGGGTCCGTCGTTCGAAGAGGAGTTCGGTGGCGGCGTGGTGCTCAGCGGCAAGGTGGTGTCTGCACCGGTTTCACTTCCAGGGGTGCCAACCACCAAGCAGATCTCCATTCGCCTCGTGCAGTCAGCATCCTGCAGCTCTCAGTTGCCGAAGTGCGCAGCGAAGGGTGGCCTGAAGAGCTTCTCAACGTCCATCGGCGCCGACGGGATCTTCGGAGCGGGGTTCTGGGCCGAGTCGAACCTCTCCAGCCCTCTGCTGCAGTTGAGCCCGGCGCTCCCGTCCTCGATAGCGGTGCATTGGGATGGCGGGAGTGGATGGGTCAAGCTCGGGGCCACCACCACGACACCTTCCGTCGCCACCCTCCAGATGCCCGCGGCAAATCCTGCGACGCTTCCCGATGGTCAGCCGGCTTGGAACAACCTCGGAGTTCCGATGTGCTGGAAGGTGGCGAACGCCAAACGAACGTGTGAGTCGACGGCCTTGGACACCGGTGCGTCTGCGATGGTTCTGCCCGTTGACTTCCCTGGGGCCCCGACGAGCCCCGTGAATCGGCTGCCCGCGGGCCAGACCATCTCCGCCGCAGTGACAGTGGAGGGACCGCCGTTCTTCACGTTCAAGACCGGGTCGACCCTTGGCGTTGATCTGGTGACCGCGATCTCGAACCAATCGATGGTCGACTCGGGCATCCAGCTCTTCGGGAACTTCACGGTGGAGTTCACGCCGGGGGATGGATCCGTTCGCCTCTTCACGCCGTGAAGGCGCGTGCGAGGGAATCCCGACACCCTTCTGCTCGCTGAGTTACTCGAACATCCGGCGGGGTCGACCTGTGATCCCGGCGAGGAGCACCACCAGCCCAGCGGCGATCCCCACCCCTGCGAAGAGGGGGTTCAGCAGAGGCTTCTGCATGGTGTTGACCACGTCGATGGCTCGACCGGGGTAGTCAGAGATCGCCCCGTCAACGCCCATGTCGATCACCCGGCGGATCTCTGCTGGCTCATTGACCGTCCACGGAATGACCTTGAGCCCTAATCGGTGGGCGACGTCGACCTCGTTCGTGGTCAAGGTGCTCACATCGGGCGACCAGATCGAGGCTCCAGATGCGTGAACGAGGCGCGGCACGGATCCGCCGAACTCAGCGAGGCGCAATCCGTTGGTCCAGGGGCCGTCGAGCGTGGCTCGATCTGCCTCGGTCAATGCGACGGTTGGTATCTCCGGAGCTCGTCGTTGCACCTCCGCCAGTGTGCGCCAATCGAAACTCTGGATCGTCGTCCTCTCCTCGAGATGGTGTGACCGGATCTCGGTGATGAGGAGGTCCGCGAACTGCGCCGGTGAGGGGGAGAGCTCGGGAGCATCGGGTTCGAGCTTCGTTTCAATGTTGAACCGAACGCTTGTATCCCCTGAGGCCTGGACCTGATCGAAGAGTGCCGCGAGGCTCGGGATCCGGGTTCCGTCGACGGGACGCTGTGTTGGGAACCGAGCGGCGTACTCCGTGCCCGGCTGGAGCCGTCCTACGTCGTAAGAGGAGAGTTGATCGAAGGACAGGCTCCTCACGGAAGGTGTGGGGTCACTCACCCATCGACCGGAGGCATCTCGAGCGATCGAAGGGTTGAGTCTCGGGTCGTGGGTGATGACGAGCACGTCATCGGCAGTGACGTTCGTGTCGAGCTCGAGTGTCGAGACCCCCAGTTTCCGGGCCGCAGCAAACGCGCTCAACGAGTTTTCGGGTAGGAGGCCCCGGGCCCCTCGATGGCCTTGCACGTCGATGGTTGGAGCCGTCGTCACCACCAAGGCACCGGCGCCAAGCAGCACAAGGGTGCTGCCGAGGATTCCCACCAGCCAGCGACGTGCCATGGGGTCATCGTAGGGAGGTTTCCTCAAAGCTCTCTGGAGAGTGAAGGTGCGCGGGCGGTGCAGTTGGGCTGGACTCGTTCCCGCACGAGGGCGACTGCCCTGCAGTAGAAGCGGGTTCTAGGCTTATCCTCAACCGAGAGGAGGCTCCGATGGGGTTCATCGACAAGGCCAAAGAGCAGGTGAAGGTAGCCGGGGATCTGGCGAAAGATGCGGCCAAGAAGGGCCAGGCGAAGGTCGACGAGGTGCAAGCCAAGGTCCAGGCCGAAGGCATCTTCAAGGAACTCGGCCGTGCCACGTGGCTCGAGTCGGTCGGTCGAGGAACTGACGAGACTGCGGCGCAGATCGAATCTGCGAAGCAGCGCCTCACTGAGTGGGAAGCCGAGCACGGAGAACTCTCCTAGGTCGCCTCGTGCCGGGTTTCCTGGGGCAGACGTTGACTTCTTCCGCCTAGCCTCAAACATCGAAACATTCGAGGGCCCAGGAGGACTCCCATGACGGCTATCCAAGAGATCGAGTTCGAGACCATGGGGGAGGGGCCCACCACGCTGGGTGCCTTCGCCGGCTCCGTGGTCCTTGTGGTGAACGTCGCCTCGAAGTGTGGCTTGACGCCGCAGTATGAAGGTCTTGAGCGCCTTGCCACGACGTACCGCGAGCAGGGCCTCGTGGTCCTCGGGTTCCCGGCCAATGACTTCATGGGCCAGGAGCCCGGCAGCGACGCAGAGATCCTCGAGTTCTGTCGATCCACCTACGCCGTGGACTTCCCGGTGATGTCCAAGATCGCGGTCACCGGGGAGGCCAAGCACCCGATCTACGCAGCGCTGACTGACGCGCAGCCCCACGCCTCAGGCGACCCCGAGGCACACCGTGAGCGCCTTCGGGGCCACAACATCGAGGCCAATGAGGACCCTGAGGTGCTCTGGAACTTCGAGAAGTTCCTCGTGTCACGTTCGGGAGACGTCGTCGGACGTTTCGCCCCGAACATGGAGCCCGAGGATGCTGCACTCGTGAGCGCCCTCGAGGCACAGCTCGCTCTTTGAGCTTCATGGAGTCTCCGTCCCTGAGCGTCGGCATGGTCGGCCTCGGCGCCATGGGCCTTCCCATCGCGCAACGACTCCTCGCCGCTCCTTTCAAGGTGAGCGCGGTCGCACGGCGACCCGACGCCGCGCGGGAGGCCGCTGCACTCGGTATCGAAGTGGTCGACTCGATCTCGGAGCTTGCCGCACGCAGCGACGTGCTCATCATCTGCGTCTATTCCGATGAACAGGTCGACGAGGTCACCTTCGGCGCCGGCGGTATCGCTGAGGGGCTCGGCCCCGAGACGATCTTGATCAATCACACGACGGGACGACCCTCGACGGCGCAGCGCCTCGATGCTCTGGCCGCAGAGCGCGGAGCCTCCTTCCTGGACTGTGCGCTGAGCGGCGGCCCCCACGACATCGCGCGCGGTGAGCTCACCTTGTTGGTGGGCGGAGACGTCGAGGTCCTCGATCGAGCACGTCGCGTGCTTGAGTCCTATGCGTCGCCGATCCTTCATGTGGGAGCGGCCGGGGACGGCCAGAAGGTCAAGCTCCTCAACAACGCGGTGTTCGGTGCCCAGGTCGCCTTGGCGGTGCAGGCCGAGAAAGCAGCCGTGGGGCTCGGAATGGATCCCGGACCCGTCCTGGCGGCGTTGACGCAGGGAAGCGCGAGGAGCTTCGCACTCGAGGCGGCCTCTGGCCATGGCTCTGCCTCCGGGCTGGTCGCCTCAGCAGGACGGTTCATCGCCAAGGACGTCGCGGTGTGTGAGGAGGTTGCCGACGAGCTCGGCGCAGACCTGGGGAGCCTCCTCGCTCTCGCCCGGGAAGCGACACCACCGGGCTGAGCAGGCACGTCATCGATGGCCTAGGGTGCCGAGCCATGGACGACGTCGACGCGATCAAGCAGCTCAAGGCGCGGTACTTCCGCACCATGGACACCAAGGACTGGGCGGGGATGCGTCAGGTCTTCGCCGATGACGTGGTCATTGATGTGACGGAGGAAGCAGGCGGAGAGCCTGTGCACGGTGCCGATGCGTTCTTGGAGTTCCTTGAGCCCACGCTCACTCCAGTGGTCACGGTGCACCAGGGGCATATGCCTGAGATCGAACTGACCTCGGAGACCACGGCCAAGGGCATCTGGTCCTTGAACGACCTCCTGCAGTTCCCCGACGGCTCCTCGATGGAGGGGTGGGGCCACTACCACGAGACCTACGAAAAGATCGAGGGCGCGTGGAAGATCACCTCGCTGAGGTTGACGCGTCTGCGGATCGACTTCACGCCGGGCCCCGACGCCGGCTGAGTCAGTCCAGTTCGACGTACCCGTTGCGCAGAGCGGGGGCGTCACCGCAGACGCCGTCGAAGGCGAACGAGGTTGCACTGATCGGATAGAGCGACGTGACGAGGTCGCGGTCCAAGAAGGCGGGGGAGGCGAAGCGCACGGCGAAGCGGCGCACTTTGCGAGGGTCTCCGCCCGCCACCGTGCGCACCACCGCCCGGCCGGCCAAGGCCATGGTGCAGAGGCCGTGCAGGAACACCTCAGGCTGCCCCGAGCGCTGCGCGCCCTCGAGCGTGAAGTGGTGCTCGGAGTAGTCCTTGGAGAGATCCGCGTAGCGCTGCACCATCGCTGCGTCGATGCGAACCGCCTCGGTGGCCACCGGCGTCGATCGATCGAGTGCTTCGAAGGAGTAATCGGCCAGGTCGGGGCCTTCGGGTTCTGCAGTGGTCCCAAGCAGCACCGTGGTCCACCACTGTTCAGCCACGAGCTCGCCCGCTTGGTCATAGGCAGGATGGCGGAAGGTCACCCGGAGATTCGAACGCGCCGGCTTGAGGGCGAAGGCTTCGACGTAGCCGGTCAGGGTCTCGCCGACCTCGAGGGGTCGATGGAGGAACAACTCATGCTGGCCGTGGACGCCTGAGACCATGGTCTCGAGGATCGCCGGGTCGAGCAGCTGGGACATCGATGCCGCCTGGGGCTCGTAGATCAGCGTTGCCAGCAGCGTGGGGGGCACCGCACTGCCAGAGAGATAGGCCGGGGTGTCGTCGCTCGTCGCCTCGGCGAACTCCTTGATGAGCTCAGGGTCGAGCTCGAGGGTGTGCGGACCGGTCTTTGTACTCGGGGCGTTGGCCATGGGGTCAAGTTAAGCAGCGAAGGTCGACCTTCTTGGATCTGATGCACGCGGCTTAGTTCTTGGGCATAATTCGCTGCGACACGAAGTGCCGCAGCCAGGGATCGGGGAGCATCATGAGTCATCGTCCACTCGAGGGGATCAAGGTCGTCGAGGTGTCCATGTGGGCTTTCGTGCCCACCTGCGGTGCCGTGCTGAGCGACTGGGGTGCAGAGGTCATCAAGATCGAGCCCCCAGTCGGAGACCCCATCCGCAACCTCAACATGGGTGGCATCGGCCCAGGGACCGGTGGCTTCACCTTCATGTATGAGATCTACAACCGCGGGAAGCGCTCGGTGGCGATGGACCTGAACGCACCCGGCGCCATCAACGTGCTCCATCGGCTGGTGAAGGATGCGGACGTGTTCTTGACGAGCCTGCTTCCCTCGGCGCGCACCAAGCTCGGGATCGATGAGGACTCGCTGCGCAAGGTGAACCCTTCGATCATCTATGCCGCGGGGAACGGTCAGGGTGCGCGGGGCGACGAGGCCGACAAGGGTGGGTATGACCAGATCTCGTTCTGGTGCCGCTCGGGAATCGCCTCGGCCTCGACGAGTGCTGACATGGACTTCCCTGCAGGTATGCCCGGCGCAGCATTCGGCGACACGATCTCGGGTCTCGCCTTCGCCGGCGGCATCTCCGCAGCGATCGCGCATCGGGCGAGGACCGGAGAGGGCATGACGGTCGATGGATCGCTCCTGGCCACGGCGATGTGGGCGCTGCAGCCGAGCATCGTGGCCACCAAGCTGCTGGGCATCGACGAGATGCCCAAGGCCAATCGGTTCGCTGCACCGAACCCGCTTGTGAACAACTACCGGACCAGTGACGACCGCTTCGTGGCCCTCTGCATGCTCCAAGGCCAGCGCTACTGGCCCGGCTTCTGTGCGGCCATTGGCCGAGACGACCTGATCGAGCACCCTGACTTCCACGACGACGCCTCGCGTGCCGCCAACCTCGCCGCGTGCCTGGCTGAGCTCGACGCCACCTTCGCGACGAAGACCCTGAAGGAGTGGGAGGTCATCCTCGGCACCCAGGACGGGCAGTGGAACATCGTCCAGCAGGCGGGTGAGCTGACTCGAGACCCTGCAGCGCTGGCCAACGGCTTCGTCCAGGACGTGGACTACGGCGACGGTCGGTCCCTGACCATGGTCAGCACCCCGGTGCAGTTCAACTCAGGCCCCGCACCTGCGTCGCCTGCCCATGACCTCGGCGCGGACACCGATGCGGTGATGGCCGAGCTGGGCATGACCGACGACGAGGTGATCGAGGCCAAGGTGGCCGGGATCCTTCTCTAGGGCGTCCCCCCGGGTCGCTCGCAGCCAAGGGTGCTCGGCACCCCGTCTATCGTGGTGCCCCCACCCCTGAAAGGCCCGTGACGTGTCGAAACCGACCATCATCTACACCTACACCGACGAGGCGCCGCTCTTGGCGACCTATTCGTTCCTTCCGATCATCCGGGCCTTCGCCGCCAAGGCGGGTGTCGAGGTGGAGACCCGTGATATCTCGCTGGCCGGCCGGATCCTCTCGGCGTTCCCCGAGCGCCTCCGCCCCGAGCAGCGGGTCGACGATGCGCTGGCCGAGCTCGGTCGCATCGTGGTCACTCCCGAGGCCAACGTCATCAAGCTGCCGAACGTCTCGGCATCGATCCCGCAGCTCAAGGCCGCCATCGCCGAACTCCAGGGCCAAGGCTTCGACGTGCCGGACTACCCCGACGAGTCCTCGAGCGAGGAGGACGCCGACACGCTGGCTCGCTACAAGAAGGTCCTCGGCTCCGCCGTGAACCCGGTGCTTCGCCAAGGAAACTCTGATCGCCGGGCCCCGGCCTCGGTGAAGAACTACGCGAAGACCCACCCGCACCGTATGGGCGCCTGGGATTCCTCGTCGAAGACCAACGTCGCGACCATGGGCCACGACGACTTCGCTTCCACCGAAGTCTCCGCGACGATGCCCGCTGACGGCTCACTGCGCGTCGAACTGGTGACCGAACAGGGTGCGACCGAGCTACGCGGCCCGATCTCGGTCATCGTCGGTGAGGTGGTCGACGCGGCAGTGCTGCGTGCCGCAGCGCTCGACGCCTTCCTCACCGAGCAGGTGGCCCGGGCCAAGACCGAGGGCGTGCTGTTCTCAGCTCATCTCAAGGCAACGATGATGAAGGTCTCCGACCCGATCATCTTCGGGCACGTGGTGCGCGCCTACTTCCCGGCAACCTTTGCCACCTTCGGCGTAGCGCTGGCAGACGCGGGGCTGTCCGCCAACGACGGGCTGGGCACCATCTTCGCCGGGCTCGACGCACTTCCCAACGGTGCAGAGATTCGCGCCTCCTTCGACGCTGAGCTGTCCTCCGGCCCGGCGCTGGCCATGGTTGACTCCGACAAGGGGATCACCAACCTGCACGTCCCCTCTGACGTCATCGTGGATGCATCCATGCCGGCGATGATCCGCACCTCGGGCCACATGTGGGGAGCCGACGGTGAGGAACACGACACCTTGGCCGTGATTCCTGACTCGAGCTACGCCGGGGTGTACCAGGCGGTCATCGAGGACTGCCGCGCCAATGGTGCTTATGACCCGTCCACGATGGGCTCGGTTCCCAACGTGGGGCTCATGGCGCAGGCGGCTGAGGAGTACGGCAGCCACGACAAGACCTTCGAGATCCCCGCCGACGTCGTGGTCCGTGTCAGCGACGACA
>CAWUMT010000007.1:0-15015 GCA_963923735.1 uncultured Acidimicrobiales bacterium | reverse complement strand
GATGAACCTCTGGTTCTGGCCCACCGCCACGGGGACCTCCACCTCGATCTCCTACGTGCCCGGCGCGTCGGTGGGGGAGAACCTCACCCACTTCCTTGCGTTCGACGTGACGACCTCACTCGGCTTCGACCTGCCCCGTGCCGTGCTCAACGCTGTCCTCTTGATCGTGCTCAGTCGGCCCGTGCTCGTCGCCCTTCGTCGCACGGCCACCCGGACCACAGCGCTGGCGCCCTTCGAGAAGGTGGCCCCGCCCCCGAGGGCCCCACGCCTTCCTCAGGCGTAGGCGTCGCGCAGCTTGCGCTTGAGCAGCTTGCCCGTAGGAAGTCGGGGCAGCTCATCGGTGAAGTCCACCCGCCGAGGGCACTTGAACCCCGCCAGCTGGGCCCGTGCGAACTCGAGGAGCTCCGCACCGAGCTCCTCGCTGGGCTCGATACCGGGCGCAGGCTCGACCACGGCGAGGACCGACTCGCCCATCTCGGCGTCGGGGATCCCGATGACGGCGACGTCACCCACGGCGGGGTGGCCGATGAGCACGTTCTCGATCTCCTGGGGATAGATGTTGACGCCGCCCGAGATGATCATGTGGCTCACGCGATCGGTCAGGTAGAGGTACCCCTCGTCATCGAGGTAGCCCACGTCGCCCAAGGTGGACCACCCGTGCGCGTTGAACGACTCCTTGGTCTTCTCGGGATCCTTGTGGTACTCGAACTCTGCACCACCCTCGAACCAGATCTGTCCGGCCTCGCCCACGGGAAGTTCCATGCCGTCTTCATCGAGGATGTGGACCGTTCCCTGGATGTTCTTGCCCACTGAGCCGGGATGCGCCAGCCACTCCTCGGGGCCGATCATGAAGAAGGCGTTGCCCTCCGAACCTGCGTAGTACTCGTGGATGATGGGCCCGAACCAGTCGAACATCGAGCGCTTGACCTCGACCGGGCACGGTGCGGCGGCGTGGACCACAGTGCGAAGGCTCGACACGTCGTAACGAGCGCGCACCTCGTCAGGGAGCTTGAGCAGGCGGATGAAGTGCGTGGGCACACACATGATGTGGGTGACCTTGTGTGCATCGATAGCGGCCAGCACCGCTTCGGCGTCGAACTTGTCCATCACCACCACGGTGCCGCCGCAGCGCTGGAAGGATGTGACCCAGCCCGCAGGGGCTGCGTGGTAGTAGGGAGCGGGGCACAGCAGCACCGAGTCGGAGGTGACGCCGTAGAGGTGCTGGAGCATCAGGTCGAAGCCGATGAGCTCGGAGGGATCGGCCCCGTCGAGGTCCTTGTAGATCCCCTTGGGCCGACCGGTGGTGCCCGAGGAGTAGAACATCCAGCTGCCCCGCGCCTCATCGGCGATCGGGGTCGAGGCCATGGAGGCCACGGCGGCATCGAGATCCTCGAAGCCCCCAGGGCCACCGCCGATCGAGAGCCGAAGGGTGACTCGACCGAGATGGGGGGCCATCGCCTCGATGGTGTCGGCGAAGCGGGCCGAGGTGATCAGGGCCGTGGCGTCGCAGTCCTCGACGATGTAGCCGGCCTCCTCGGCCCCGAGGTGCCAGTTGATGGGGGTCAGGTGGATCCCGGCCCGCCAGGCGGCGTTCATGACCTCAATGAACCGAGGTGAGTTCTCGAGCATCACGGCAACGTGGCTGCCGGTGCCGAGGCCCCGGGCCCGGAGCAGCTGAGCCAGTCGATTCGAGGCCGCCTCAAGTTCCTCGAAGGTAACCACGGCGCCATCGGCGGCGGTGATCGAGGCAGGGGCCCCGGGCCCTGCACTGTTGAGCCCTGGGTGCATCCTGGGACCCCCCTTCCTTGCCTCGGCGTTCTCGGTGATCTCGATGCACCGTATCGGGCCGTCAAGGACCCTGCGCTAGGTGCGGTTCGGGGCCACCGGTGCTACCGTTCCCAACGAGTCGAAATGACTGGTGCCCCTCGGGGTCCTCCAGGTTCGGCGAGGGGGAAGTGTCGGAGGCTTCGGGTCTCTGGCGAGCGCCCGCTCGTCGTCTTGGACCAGCCGTCTCGACTCGGAATCGACAGCGATCCAGAGCGAGGGCTCAGGAAGGGGCAGGGAGATGGCGACACAGGGGTTCACTCCTGAAGAGCGGATGCTGATTGACGGCGAGCTCGTCCAGGCCGAGGGTGGTCGTACCTACGACAACATCAACCCGGCCACCGAAGAGGTCATCGGCGTGGTCGCCGACGCCTCAGCAGCAGACATGCACCGGGCCATCGACGCAGCGCGTCGTGCCTTCGATGAGACCGACTGGTCCACCAACAAGGAGCTGCGCAAGCGCGTCCTCCGCCAGCTCCACGACGCCATCGTCGAGGAGAAGGAGGAGCTGCGGCTCGAGCTCGTCGCAGAGGTCGGTACCCCGCTGATGGTGACGAACATCGCCCAGCTCGAGGGTCCCCTCGAGGACGGCCTGCTCTATCCGATCCGCATGATCGACGAGTTCCCCTTCGACCGTGACATGGGCGTCACCGCGCCGATGAACGGGATGATGGGCCAGGCCCGTCGTGCCGTGTGGAAGGAGCCCATGGGTGTGGTCGGTTCGATCGTCCCCTGGAACTACCCCTTCGAGGTTGCCCTCAACAAGATCGCCCAGGTGCTCGCCACCGGTAACACCACGATCCTGAAGCCGGCCCCCGACACCCCGTGGAACGCCACGCGTCTCGGTCGCCTCGTGGCCGAGAAGACGGACATGCCCGCAGGTGTGTTCAACGTGGTGACCACCAAGGACAACATGGTCGCCGAGGAGCTCACCTTGAGCCCCAAGGTGGACATGATCTCCTTCACCGGTTCGACTGGCGTCGGCAAGCGCATCATGGAGAAGGGTGCGCCCACCTTGAAGCGCGTGTTCCTCGAGCTCGGCGGCAAGTCCGCGGCGATCTACCTCGATGACGCCGACTTCGAGGCCACCGTGCCCATGGCCGGCTTCGGCATGTGCATGCACGCCGGTCAGGGTTGTGCGATGCAGTCCCGTGTCCTGCTTCCTCGTTCCCGTTACGAAGAGGGCGTCGAGCTGATCAAGGCCGGCATGCAGGGAGTGCCCTACGGCGACCCGATGAACCCCGAGAACGTCATGGGTCCTGTGGTCAACAAGTCCCAGCACGAGAAGATCCTCAACTACATCAAGATCGGCCAGGAGGAGGGCGCTCGCCTGGTGCTCGGTGGCAGCCGCCCCGCACACCTCGAGAAGGGCTACTTCATCGAGCCGACCCTGTTCGCGGACGTCACCAATGACATGCGCATCGCTCGGGAGGAGATCTTCGGTCCGGTCCTCTGCGTCATCCCCTACGACGACGACGAGGATGCCATCCGCATCGCGAACGACTCGAACTACGGCCTCTCCGGTGGCATCTTCGGTTCCGAGCCCCGTGCCACCGAGATGGCCCGGCGCCTGCGCACCGGTTCGATCGCCATCAACGGAGGCATGTGGTACGGCGCTGACATGCCCTACGGCGGCTACAAGGACTCCGGCGTCGGCCGTCAGAACGGTGTCGAGGGCTTCGAGATGTACCTCGAGACCAAGATCGTGGCCTGGCCTGCCTGAGCCGAGCTTCGGACAACCAAACCAACCAATCACCCATTAACGAAGGAGACACTTCATGGCAGGACGCCTCGAAGGAAAGGTGACAGCGATCACCGGTGCAGGCCGCGGTCAGGGCCGTGGGCACGCGATCAAGCACGCCCAGGAGGGCGCCAAGATCATCGCCATCGACATCTGCGAAAACATCGAGTCGAACCCGTACCCGATGTCGAGCTGGGACGACCTTCAGGAGACCAAGCGTCTCGTCGAGGAGGCCGGTTCGCAGTGCGTCACCTACAAGGCTGACGTGCGCATCCGCGCCGAGCTCAAAGAGGCCATCGACGCCGGTGTCAAGGAGTTCGGTCGCCTCACCACGCTGTGCGCCAACGCAGGCATCCTGCCGATGGCGCTCGGTGACCCGAACCCGCTGGACTTCCAGGACGCCGTCGACGTTGACCTCGTCGGCGTGATGAACGCCGTCTACGTGTCGATCCCGCACATCATCCAGGCAGGCCGCGAGGGCTCGATCATCATCACCGGCTCGACCGCCGGTCTGATGGAGGGCACCACCTCGGGCAACGACGTCATGGGCCCCGGCGGCAACGGCTACTCATGGGCCAAGCGGGCCATCGTGTCGTACACCGAGCAGATCGCCCTGGCGATCGCCCCCTACGGTGCACGCTGCAACGCCTTCCACCCGACCAACGTGAACACGCACCTGCTCCAGAACGAGTCGATGTACAAGTTGTTCCGCCCGGACCTCGAGAACCCGACGATGGAGGACTTCATCCCGGCCTCGACCTACTTCCAGGCTCTGCCCATCCCGTGGCTCGAGCCCTCGGACGTGGCGGACCTGAGCTGCTTCCTCGCGTCGGACGACTCGAAGAACATCACCGGCATCAACATCCGCATCGACGCCGGTTCGATGATCAAGTTCCCGAACGGACCTGCTTGATCCTTTGATCCAATCAACGCGTTTCGATGCCCCGTCCGCCACGTGCGGGCGGGGCATCGTCGCGTCCGGGGAGCCGCGCGAGCGCTTCATGGATGAGCCGACGGTGGCACTGACCTGAGGCTCAGTACGCTTGGCATCGTGGAGCAGCCGCCGTCGACGCCCGAGGTGGTGCTCAGCATCGTGCTGCCGTGTCTGAACGAGGCCGAGACGCTCGCCTTCTGCGTGAACGAGGCCCAGGACTTCCTGAGGAGCGCGGGTGTCGTCGGCGAAGTGATCGTGGCCGACAATGGCTCAACCGATGAGAGCGCAGCTATCGCCCGAGCGTGCGGGGCCCGCGTCGTCGAAGTGCCCGAGCGTGGGTACGGCGCCGCGCTCGCAGCCGGCATCGATGCCGCCTCGGGCCGCTACGTCGCCATGGGGGATGCTGATGGGTCCTATGACTTCATGACGCTCGGTCCGTTCCTGGCTGCGTTGGAGGCCGGTGCGGACCTTGTGATGGGAGATCGCTTCGCGGGAGGCATCGAGGACGGTGCGATGCCGTGGCTCCATCGCCATCTGGGCAACCCGGTGCTCTCGACGCTCGGCCGGTGGTTCTTCTCGGTCAAGGTCCACGACTTCCACTGCGGGCTTCGCGCCTTTCGCCGGGACCGAATCCTTGAACTCGACCTCGGATCGACCGGCATGGAGTTCGCCTCGGAGATGGTGGCCAGGGCCGCCATGGAGGACTACCGGATCGTGGAGGTGCCCACGGTGCTGCGTCGGGATCGACGCAGCTATGCGCCGCACCTGCGCACTTGGCGCGACGGCTGGCGCCACCTGCGCTTCCTCCTGCTCTACTCCCCGCGGTGGCTGTTCCTCTATCCGGGCCTCGTCCTTCTTGGGCTCGGGCTGCTCCTCGGGACGCTCATCGAGGTGAACCGGGCCACGTTCGGTTCGATCACGCTCGACGTCGATGCACTCGTCGCCGCGCTCGGCCTTGTCCTCATCGGGATCCAGGCAATCTGGCTCCACGTGCTCACCGCAGTGTTCTCCGCACGGATCGGGTTGCGGCCGCTCCTGTCGCCCCTGCGCCGCATCGTCGGGGGCCGTGCACTCGAACGGGGCATCGTGCTCAGTGCACTGGTGGTCCTCGGAGGGGTCATCTTGTTCGTGATCGACGTCTTCAAGTGGGGTCACGTCCACTTCGGCCAGCTCGACCCAAGTGCCCAGCTGCGACTCACCATCCCCGCGATCGGCCTGATGGTGATCGGTTTCCAGGCGGGGATGAACACCTTCTTCCTTGGTGTGCTCGGCATCCAGCGTCACGGCGTCCGTGAAGGGCGATCGCTGGACTCGTGACCTGGCTCGATCGCTACCTCCAACGGCTTCGGTTCAATGCGGTCGCTCCTTGGATCCCCTCAGGCGCGCGAGTGCTGGACGTGGGTTCCGGCGATGGTTCCCTCCTTGTCGCACTGGGGTCTCGGATCGGGCCAAGCGTGGCGATCGATCCAGTGCTCGCACCTCGAGAGGACCTGGAGGCAAGGCACACCTGTGTCATCGGACGCGTCGAGGACCTCAGCCCAGATGAGCACTTCGACGTGGCTTGTGCCGTGGCGATGTTCGAGCATCTTGACGAGGTGGAGCTCTCCGGGATCGCAGCAGGGCTGTTCGCGCGAATCGTTCCCGGCGGCGTGCTGGTGGCCACGATCCCTGCACCTCTGGTCGACCGGATCCTCGAAGTCCTCATCGGGTTACGGCTCGTGGCTGCACAGTCCTTCCATGAGCACCACGGCGCAGACCCCGAGCGCATCGCCGAGGTGATCCAAGCGTCAGGATTCGTGCTCAGGCACCACCGGAGGTTCGAGCTCGGCCTGAACCACTGCTTCGTGTTCGACCGACCAACTTCGCCGCAGCACTGAGTCCGAGGGCGAGAAGCCCGATGAGCCAAGGCACGAGGGGGAAGAGGTAGCGGAAGACGGAGAAGGCACCGAGCGCGATGTTGAGCATCTCGCCCGCGCAGAAGGCGACTGCGGTGATGCCCACAAGGACCTGAGGGGATCCGAGCCAGGCCTTCGAAGGGCGTCGGCGAAGCAACAGCGAGGCCAGGCCCACGACGAGGCCGAGTGCCAGATCCACCCACAAGAGATACTGCGGCCAGCGATAGGTGGCTTGGAGGAGGCCTCGGACGGGAGGGACGTGCTTCCTGTCTCCCACCTTGTCGCCGAAGAACCGTTCAAGGATCCGACCCGTGGCCTGGTGCTGGGTGACGATCTCGTTGAGCCTGGGCGTCAGCACTGCGGCGTGATAGCCGCGCAGGTCGTTCGACGGAGGACTGAAGAGCTGGTACCAGATACTCGCCACCACCTGCTGGGCGACGGCTCCGGGATGATGGAGCATCGCGGAGCGGGCGGCCGCTCCGAGCTGACTCTGGGTCAGGCGATCCTCGGCAGTCCGTCGCGAGGTGATCTTGGGGAAGACCTGTCCACCCCAGAGGTTGTTGGTGTCGCCCCCGGGAATCTGCCCATAGGACGTCATGGTGCATGCCCGCGCCATGTCCCGTCGTGCTGCGGGGGTCAGGTCTTGTCCTGGTGTGGGGCAAGGGATCAGGGGGGCCCAGCGGGCGAAGAGGAACGCCGCAGAGGCCGGAGCGAGGGATCGGGTCTGGAAGTACCGCTGGTTGGCCTCGGATCGTTCAAGGAGGGGAGCAGCGAAGATCACCAGGGTGACGCAGGCCAACGCGGCACGTCGCCACCAGATCCGCGGGAGGGATCGAGCGGCGATGAGCACGGAGACGGCGATGACCGCGAGTGCCGCAAAGAGTAGAGCCGAGCGCACCACCACGAGGGAGCCCATGGACGCGGCGACAAGTGCGGTCCAACCCCACTGGGCACGTGATGAACGTGTCGTGAGCAGGCGAATCAAGCCGAACAGCCCGAGTGCGGCGAGATCCACGCAGGTCGGTTCGGAGAGGAAGACCCGTTCGAAACCGAGGAGTGGAGGGAAGCAGACGAACAGCAGTCCGCAGCTCAGTGCAATCCATCGAGGTGCGACTCGACGAAGTCCATCAACAAGGGCGACACCACAGAGCAGCCCGAAGACCATCTGGAAGGCTGCGATCGAGTCTGCAGAATAGGTGCCCAGTGATCCCACCCACCAGAAGTACGAGAGGTCAGAGGTGTGGACCGCGTTGCTGGCGCGGAAGAGTCCTTCGATATAGGAGAAAGAGTCCGGGAAGATGAGGGTTCCGGGGGCCAGAGCCAGAAGGAGCAGCCGGGCGGCCGCACCGACGCCAGCGACGATCCCCAAGTCGATCCAGAGCTGACGCCGGGCAGCGGCGGGGACTGGATCGGTCACGCGTCGACCCTACCGGCACCTCTGAGCCCCAGGGGTGCGCGACCATTGGGACATGGGTGCGTACGTGACGAGGCGAGGACTCCGAGTCCCCGAGCGCGCCATTCGCGCCAGCTTCTCCCGGGCCTCAGGCCCGGGCGGTCAGCACGTGAACACGTCCTCGACCAGGGTGCAGGTTCGCATCGTGCTCGTCGAGTGTGGATTTGATGATGCGCTTGCCGAGCGTCTCACGCAGAAGCTTGGCCCCGAGATCCGAGTGGACGATGCCAGCTCGCGCTCGCAGTGGCGGAACCGCTCCACGGCGATTCGTCGAGCCTTCGACCTGCTTGATGAAGCCAGCCTGCGTGACGTGAAGCGAGTACCTACTCGCGCCAGTCGGGGAGCGCAGCGACGGCGCCTCGAGGACAAGGCGCGCCGAGCGCGCACCAAACAGCTTCGACGAAACCTCGACGAGGGTTGAGCCTCAGTTCCCTGAAGAAGGAACGAGGGAGCTGAGTCCGAGGAGTTGGCCGAAGGCGGGTGCCACGTGCTGGGTCCACACCCCGGTGGCGTGGTTGTAGTTCTCGTAAACGATTCGATTGGCCGCCACCGCTGGGCAGGCGGTCGGTGCGCAGAACAACTGGTCAAGCACGATGAAGTCCGCACCAGTGGAGGTGGCAGCGCCGAGGAGTTCGGCGCGGAAGGTGCCGTTGTCACCACTCGATGCGGCATCAGCAGGAAGGTTGCAGGCCTGGAGGTCCGAGGCATGTGAGCTGAGGCACCCTGGCGGCACGAGGCCTTCCTGAGTGGCGGAGTACCACGGGATGTTGGACAGCACCACGAGCTTCGCCTTCGAGGGAGCCAAGGCCTTCAAGGCAGAGGTGGCGGCCTGTTCGACGACCAAGGGGTCCTTCGTCCAGCCAGGAGAGCCATCGAGGTAGACCGCGATGGGCTTCATCGCATTGATCTGCTGGGAGGCCCAGTTCTGGAACTGCGCGCACTCGGTGAAGACCCGGCCCCAGGTCACGTAGGGCGGGACGTAGTAGTCCTTGTGCCATGGCGCACAGCCCTCCTTGATGAAGAGCTTGAGCTTGAGGCCCTGGTTCTTGGCCAGCGTGTCGAGCGGAGTCGCCCACGCCTCCGCCTGGGAGTCGCCGAAGAGCACGATGGTCTTGGTGGAGTTGCGATCACCCAAGGTGCAGTTCGCCGGCACGGTGGTCGTCTCAGTGGTGCGGATGATGCAGCGCTCGGGGATGTCGGGGCCGGTGAGCCGTGCCCCGGTCAGCTGATCGAGGGGAGGGTCGACCACGGTAGGCAGCGAGGTGAGAGCCGCCCCCTTGGCCAGCTCGGGTGCGAGTTGGGTCAACGTCACCCCGGGGGTGATCGGCCGGGGTTTGATCGAGGTGGTGTGGGCCCAGAGGTAGAGGCTGCAGACCCCGAGCGTGAGCGCGATCAGCACCGCGCCCATGGAGAGGGAGCGCCCCCGACTTCGAGTGAGGGCCTTCCAGTGGCGCATCGGGTTCTCGACGAGCCGATAGGTCGCCCAAGCCAGGGCGATGGACAGGACCACGAGCCAGGAGCGCTCTGCGATGCCGAGCAGGTGCCCGGCCTGCTGTTCGGGCACCAAGAGGACGGGGAAGTGCCAGAGGTAGAGCGAGTAGGAGATGGCCCCGAGCTCGAGGAAGCCCCAGCTGCCGATGGCCCATTCGACGCCCCCGGTGGGCACCCGGAACCCGGCGATGATGACGGCCGCACTCCCGAGCGTGGGCAGCAGGGCGGCGACGCCCGGATAGGGCGTCGACGAGGAGAAGGCGAAGCAGGCAGTGAGGATGGCGGCGATGCCCAGCCACCCGAGGATTCTCGACGCCTGGTCGCCGATCTTCTTCCAATGGGGACCCACCACTGCGATCAGGCATCCGAGGGCAAGCTCCCAGGCTCGGGGGAAGGGGGAGAGGTAGGCCACCACGCGATTCGAGCTCGTCTCGATGATCGACCAGCTCAGTGACGCAGCGATGATGGCGACCAGCACCGCGCCGATGCGCAGACGGATCGAGATCCGCTTGCCGACCGAGGCGAAGAGGAGGAACAAGATGGGGAAGACGACGTAGAACTGCTCTTCGACCGCCAGCGACCAGAAGTGCAGGAGCGGGGACTGGGCGGCCTGTGCGCCGAAGTAGTTCGACGAGGTCCAGATCGAGTGGAAGTTCGACAGGAACACCGCAGTCCATCGCCCGGCGTCTGCCGTCGGGTTGCCAGCTACGAGACCGAGGACCGCATAGGTGGCGGCCACCGTGGCCAAGATGACGAGTGTCGCTGCCGGGAGGATCCTTCGAGCGCGCCGAGCGTAGAAGCCGGCCATGGACGTCGAGCCGGTGGAGGAGCGTTCCCGGAGGAGGAGTCCCGTGATGACGAAGCCCGAGATGACGAAGAAGACGTCGACGCCGACGTAGCCCCCTCGGAATCCCAGCCGTGCGTGGTAGAGCACGACGACGCCGACGGCGATGGCGCGGAGACCCTGGATGTCCGGGCGGAACGGTCGATCGTCGGGAGGGGTGCCTGCCTCGTCACCGGTGGGCAGCAATCGCTGGGAGGCGCTGGTGACTGCCTCCTCGCTCATCGCCCCTCCTCGAATGGGATCTTGATCACCTCGGACTCGGTCATGCTAGGCGAGCCGGTAGGCGCCTCCGGGGCCACGAACTGGGGGGTTTCGGGGCTGGCCCTGTAGGATCGCCGCCATGGCTAACAAGTGGTTCGAGACCGTCGCGATCGCACAGGAGCGCGCCAAGAAGCGTCTGCCCAAGTCCGTCTACGGCGCATTGATCGCCGGATCGGAGAAGGGCGTCTCGTTGGCGGACAACCTTTCCTCCTTCGATCAGCTCGGGCTGGCTCCCCACATCGCGGGTCTTCCTGCCGAGCGGGACCTCTCGACCACCGTGATGGGGCTCGAGCTCTCCATGCCGGTCATCTGCTCGCCGACCGGCGTCCAGGCCGTCCACCCCGACGGCGAAGTGGCAGTGGCACGGGCCGCAGCCAACCGGGGGATCCCCATGGGGCTTAGCTCCTTCGCCTCGAAGCCCCTTGAGGAGGTCTGCCAAGCGAACTCCCAGGTGCTCTTCCAGATGTACTGGTCAGGCGACCGCGACACGATGCTCCAGCGTCTCGAGCGCGCCAAGGCCGCAGGTGCCAAGGGCATCATCTTGACCCTCGACTGGATCTTCTCCAACGGACGCGACTGGGGCAGCCCGTTCATCCCCGACAAGATGTCACTCAAGAACATGATCAAGCTCTCGCCCGAGGCATTCTCTCGGCCCCGCTGGTTCTGGACCTTCCTCAAGCACGGGCACATCCCGGACCTCTCGACACCCAACATGGCCAAGCCCGGGGAGAAGCCACCGGCGTTCTTCGGCGCCTACTACGAGTGGATGTCCACGCCGGCACCGTCGTGGGACGACATCGCCTGGCTGCGCAGTCAGTGGGACGGCCCCTTCATGGTCAAGGGCGTCTGCCGTCTCGATGATGCCAAGCGTGTGGTCGATCTCGGTGCCACCGCACTGTCAGTCTCGAACCACGGTGGCAACAACCTCGACTCGACGCCCGCTCCGATCCGTTCGGTCTCAGCGATCGCCGATGCGGTGGGAGACCAGATCGACGTCGTCCTCGACGGCGGCGTCCGTCGTGGGTCCGACATCGTCAAGGCCGTCTCGCTCGGCGCCAAGGCCGTGATGGTCGGCCGTGCCTACCTCTGGGGCCTCGCCGTCAACGGTCAGGCCGGAGTGGAGAACGTCCTCGACGTGCTTCGTGGTGGCATGGACGCCACGATGCTTGGTTTGGCCAAGGCATCGGTGAAGGACCTCGATCGCTCCGACGTGATCGTCCCCGACGGTTTCTACCGAGTCCTCGGCGCCTGAGTCAACGGGGCTGAGCAGAGTCGCTCAGTTCAGCGTCAGATCAACCCTCTTCGAGTGCAAAGAGCTCGAGCATCTCAGCGAAGCGCTCTTGTGCTTCTGCTCGACGGGTCGGCACGTGCTCGGTGGGCACCTCTGAAGGGGAGACACCCTTGAGGACCTGGCGGGCCACCGTCACGCGGTGGACTTCGTCGGGTCCGTCGTAGATCCGCGCGGCTCGCGCGTTGCGATACATCGACTCGAGCGGGAGATCGGTGGAGTAGCCGAGCGCACCATGGGTCTGGATCGCTCGGTCGATCACGTTGTAAAGGACCTGGGAGCCGAAGTACTTGCACATGGCGATCTCGACCCGTGCCTCGGCGGCGCCGACCTTGTCCATCTTCCACGCCGCATGCAGCGTCATCAGGCGGGCAGCCTGCATCTCGGCCATGGAGTCAGCGATCCAGTTCTGCACGCTCTGCTTCTCGGCGAGGAGACCGCCGTGGGCCTCTCGGCTCACTGCTCGCTCACACATCATGTCGAAAGCTCGGCGGGATTGGCCGAGCCAGCGCATGGCGTGGTGGATCCGACCTGGACCAAGGCGGAGTTGGGCAAGGGAGAACCCGGCACCTTCGTCGCCGATCACGTTCTCGAGGGGCACCCGCACCGAATCGAACCGGACCTCGGCGTGGTTCCAGTAGCGGCCGAAGATCGGGTGCGGCTCCTCCATGGTGCCGATGTCACGCACCACGCTCACCCCTGGCGTCTCGCGGGGGACGAGGATCATCGAGGAGCCCTGGTAGGGGTGTACGTCGGGGTTGGTGACCGCCATGACGATGAAGAAGTCGGCGACCGAACCGTTGGTCGTGTACCACTTGTGGGCGTCGATCACCCATTCGTCGCCGTCTCGCATCGCCCGGGCTGCGAGCAGGCGCGGATCGGAGCCTGCGGTCTCGGGCTCGGTCATGGCGAAGCCGCTTCGGAGTTCGCCAGCGAGGAGAGGCTTGAGCCAACGATCTGCCTGCCACTGGGCACCGGACTGACGAATCCCCAGAGCTAAGAGCTCGGCATTGCCGGAGTCAGGGGCATTGTTCCCAAAGACCAGCGGACCCAACGGGCTCATTCCGAGGATCTCGTGCATGAGGCCGAGCTTGAGTTGACCGAAGCCCTGGCCTCCGAGCGACGGATCGAGGTGGGCCGCCCAGAGGCCTCGTGCCTTGACCTCGGCTTGGAGCGGCTCGACCATCCGGGTGAGCTGGTCCCACTCAAGATCGAGGGTCTCGAGGGGGTAGACCTCCTCGGTGACGAAGCTGCGCATCCACTCGAGTTGTGCTTCGAACTCTGCTTCTGTCTCGAAATCCCAGGCCATCGCACTTCTTCCGTTCCTGCTTGTCACTACGTCTGGTGTCTCGACCGCACTCTAGGTTCGATCGAAGGTACGCGGTGGGGAGTGGGAGCGTGGACGCATCCCTGGTGGACTTCGAGCCTAGAGTTGACCTCCGGCAGGTTTGGTGACTTCGTGTCAGCATCTTGTGATCAAGCGTGGCCCCCGTAGCTCAGGGGATAGAGCGTCGGTTTCCTAAACCGTGCGTCGCAGGTTCGAATCCTGCCGGGGGCGCCAATAAGATCAAGGCAAATTTGGTTGTGCGATAGGCGGGGGGCAGGGTGTCGTTAGTTGATGGCCAGATGATCGATCGATTTGCGACAGACGGTGCAGTCGTTCTGCGAGGGGCGATCACTGAGTGGATCGAGCCATTGCGTGACTCGATGGATGAACTCCTCGACGGCGGCTATGACCCATCGCTTCGGCTTCCTGGGGCGATGGCCAAGGAGAGTCAAGTACTCCAGACGTCAGGCAAATGGGCTGAGTCTGAGACCTTCCGGCGATTCCTGTCAGAGTCTCCAATCGCGCAGGCATCTGCGGAACTCATGGGCTCTCAGACCGCACGGCTCTTCGAGGATCTCGTGCAACTCCGTCCACCCGGAGACGGGGTGCCGAGTTGGCACCGCGACATGCCGTACTGGCCGATCACAGGGCGGCAGGCGACCAACGTCTGGTTCACCCTCGAGGGCGTGACCCCCTACAACGGCTCGATCCACGTCATCGCTGGATCGCATCGCGATTCCCGGGAGGCAATCGGGGATCGGCTGCAACCGACACCTTCAGATCTCGTCCTGGCCTTCGGATGCGAGCCCGGCGACGTCATCATCTTCCATCCCTGGGCGCTGCACACCGGGTTCGGCTCATGGCCGGATCAGCCGCGGCGCACCTTCACCATCCGCTTCTTAGGTGACGACATCCGGTGGCGACCCGCCAAGGGCTACTACCACCAGTGGATGGGCGAGACGGGACTCGGCGAGGGCGACACCCTCGATCACGCCGGGTTTCCGATGTTATGGCCGCCTTCGACTGTTGAGTGACGTTCGCTACACCATCGATGCTGAGGATGAGTTGTCGATGAACTTCCCGCCGAGAGCGATCACAAGGGCATGCCCGGTTTGACGAAGCGTGATGGCATCTTGCGACACCACGACCGCCATGTAGCTGCCGAACTCGATCTGGTCTGAGGTCCTCGACAAGACGCCGAAGTCGTCTCGGAGCTTGCGCAGCGAGGCGTCATAGTCTGCATAGAGGGTGGGTTCTCCTGAATAGGAGCCGTAGTCGTTCTCGAAGTTCGAGACGATCGAAATCATCGACGTGTGCGTGGTTGTCGACGCATTCTGACGACATGCCATGTCTCCGCAGTTCACGACAGAGCTCAAGAAGGTCTGGACCGTCATCGAGGTGTTGTTGTACGAACTCACCGTCGCTGATCGGGCCTCGGCCTGGGGGACCAAAGAGCCGATCAACCAAACGAAGAGGGCGAGATAGGCAGCCATGAACAGGGCTCCGAGGCCGATAGCGGCCCCCACGCCCCGACGGGCGCCCTTGGAGATGCCCCAATCGGTCGGAAGATCTGTCGCAGACGGCGGCACCTCGAGCTCAGGTGTGGGGGCCGTGGAGGGCGGAGCGAAGGGGAGCGGCGCCACCGGGCTCCCTTCATCTGAACCTTTGGTGGACAGAGTTGGCACCTCGATTGGAGCACCCTTGTCCCCGAAAAGCCCATGCCACGGTTGGGTGGGCGTAAGGAGGTAGAGATAAGCCGTGGTGCGGGTCGAATAGCGCAGGATCGCGCAGACAGCCTGATGCAACGACCGGGGCGTCTTGCCCGTGAAGATCCCGACGATCCACATGATCATCACGAGGAGGTAGCCACCGACGCTCAAGAGGCCCTGAAGAACGATGGCGGGGACCGCCAAGATGGCTCGGAAGAACACCGCGGCACGGTTGTGCTCCACGCGGT
>CAWUMT010000006.1:0-15766 GCA_963923735.1 uncultured Acidimicrobiales bacterium | reverse complement strand
TTCCACAGTGTGCTGCGCGCTCGGCGGGCAGATCCATCGACGACCTCCTCGATGGCAAGTCGCCTCCTCGGCCTTGAGGCGAAGCTTCGTCAGTACGAGGAGGGTGAGCGGTTCATCAGGGCCTTGCGGGTTGCCGGCGGTCCCGCGCTGGTCGCGGAGCTGTTCAGTGGACCAGAGGCACTCCCCACTCTCGCTGAGCTGCGTGATCCTCTGCAGTGGCTGGCCCGTGGCCAGCGGACTTCGGTTGCCGCGCCATGAACGAGATGTGTGCAGTACTGCTGGAGCGGTGCACCTTCGAAGGGTCCGGCCTTCTCGAGGTCGCCTGTTCGGGCGGCCCGGATTCCTCGGCACTGGCCATCCTCGCGACTGCCACCGGACGGCCGGTGATCCTCCACCACGTCGACCACGGGTTGCGCCCCGAGTCCTCGGAGGAGTCCCGGGTGGTCAAGGCGCTGGCTGAGCACCTCGGGGCGGAGTTCGTCCCCCATCTGGTCGAGGTCGGCCCAGGTCCGAACCTTGAGGCCCGGGCGCGTTCCGCTCGACGGGCCGCGCTCCCCCGAGGAGCCGCCACGGGACATTCGATGGACGATCAGGCCGAGACGGTGCTGCTCAACCTCCTGCGGGGGGCCGGTGCTGACGGGCTTTCTGCCATGCGGCCCGGAGACCACCACCCGGTGCTCTCCCTCCGGCGCTCGGAGCTCGCGGCACTCTGTGCGGCCGAGGGAGTCGAGGTGGTGATCGATCCGACCAACGCCGAGCTCGAGGCGACGCGCAATCGGATCCGCCATCAGGTCCTTCCCCTGCTCTGCGAGATCGCTGGGAGAGACGTCATCCCGCTCCTGGCGCGCTCGGCCGCCGTGATCCGAGACGAAGCCGAACTGCTTGAGGTGTTGGCTGCAGAGGCGATCGCGGATCCGACCTCGACCAAGGAGCTCAAGGCTGCGCCGAGGCCACTTGCGGCACGCCGCCTTCGGTCGTGGGTGCGTGACCAGCGAGAGGACCGGTACCCACCTTCGGCGGCAGAACTCGACCGGCTCTTCGAGGTGGTGGAGCACCGGGTCACCGGCACCGAGCTCGCCGGGGGTGTCCGCGTACAGCGGAGCGATGGTCGACTTCGTGTGGAGGCCCGCGCCTCGGGTACGCTGCGAAACGTGAGCACCACTGAGGCGTCCTCCCTTCCCGCGTGGGCCGCAGCACAGCTCGGCGAGGTGGTGGTTCCTGAGGCCGAGCTCCATGCGCGGATTGCTGAGCTCGGTGCACAGATCACCGCGGACTATGCGGAGAACCCCCCACTCCTCGTCGGTGTCCTCAAGGGTGCCTTGCACTTCCTTGCGGATCTGTCTCGCTCCATCGAACTGCCCATCGATGTCGACTTCATGGCGGTCTCCTCCTATGGCTCGGCTACCAAGACCTCGGGCATCGTTCGGATCCTCAAGGACCTCGACATCGACCTGACCGATCGTCACGTGCTCGTGGTGGAGGACATCATTGACTCGGGCCTCACGCTCAACTATCTGCGCCGCTACCTGAGCGCTCGTGGCGCGAGCTCCATCGAGGTCTGTGCACTTCTGGTGAAGGAAGCAGAGAAGCGGCCGGAACTGGACCTTCGTTACGTGGGCTTCGACATCCCCCGTACCTTCGTGGTGGGCTATGGCCTTGACGTGGCTGAGCGCTACCGCAATCTTCGAACCATCTATGCCTACATGGGCGATCCCTCTTCCTGAGGGCCCTGAGCCAAGGAGACTCCTTCCACATGAGTGTTGACCTCGAACGCATCGAACACAACGTGCGCGAGATCCTCGAAGCCATCGGTGAGGACCCTGAGCGCAATGGTCTCCTCGACACCCCTCGTCGGGTGGCCAAGATGTACGCCGAACTCTTCGAGGGGCTCCACAGCGACCCCACCGAGCACCTCAAGGTGGTCTTCGAGGAGAACCACGACGAGATGGTCATGGTCCGTGACATCCCCTTCACCTCGCTGTGCGAGCACCACCTGGTCCCCTTCATGGGACGGGCCCACGTCGCCTACATCCCAGGCCCGTCGGGGAGGATCACCGGACTCTCCAAGCTGGCCCGCACGGTGGAGGGTTTCGCCCGCCGCCTTCAGGTCCAAGAGCGCATGACGGCACAGATTGCCGATGCCCTCAATTCGGTCCTCGAGCCCCGTGGCGCACTGGTGGTCATCGAAGCCGAGCACCTCTGCATGGCCATGCGCGGCGTGAAGAAGCCCGGGACGGTCACCGTCACCTCGGCCGTGCGAGGAATCTTCCGGACCGATGTGTCGACCCGCAACGAGGCCCTGGCCTTCATCCACGGGCGCTGAGGCCTGAGTCCCTTCGGGGCTCAACAGATCAGCCGCTGCTGGGTTGGCTAGCCTTGGCCCCCATGCTGGAGCTGCGAGGACCGGGGGTCATGGGGATCGTCAATGTGACGCCCGACTCCTTCTACGCCGAACAGCGCACCGAGCTCGCCGCAGATGCCATCACGCGGGGACGTCTGCTCTTCGAGGCCGGTGCCGACGTCGTCGATGTCGGTGGTGAGTCCACACGTCCGGGTGCGGAGCCGGTGGATGCGGCGGCAGAGCTCGCTCGGGTCCTCCCTGTGGTCGAGGCTCTGGCCCCGCTCGGGCAAGTGTCGATCGACACCACCAAGGAGGCCGTCGCACGAGCGTGCGTGGCTGCGGGCGCAGTGCTGATCAATGACGTCTCAGGGACCCTCGGACCGCTCTGCGCTGAGCTCGGCGTGGGTTGGGTGGCGATGCACGCCAAGGGTGCACCCAAGACGATGCAGGACGCTCCGAGCTACACCGACGTAGTCGCCGAGGTCGGCGACTGGCTCGTGGCTCGTGCCACCGAGGCGGCGGCATGGGGAATCGAGGATCTCTGGCTGGATCCGGGGATCGGGTTCGGCAAGACCGCCGAGCACAACTGGAGCCTCCTGCGCCACGGTGACGAGCTGAGCGCTCGTGCCCATGACCATGGCGCTCGCTATCTGGTCGGGACCTCGCGGAAGCGGTTCTTGGGTCTGCTCTTCGGCGACGTCCCTGCCGAAGAGCGCCTCGATGCGTCACTGGCCACGGCCATGGCGGCCTTCGAGGCAGGTGCGGACATGGTCCGCGTGCATGACGTCGCTCCCACTCGGGAGGCGGCGAGGATCTTGAATGAGGAGATGGTGATCGCATGAAGGGCAAGTGGGCAGCAGGCATTCCGCCACGGCATCTGACGTGGGTCCTCCCCGAGCGGCTCGCCGCCTCGGAGCGCCCTGGTGGCCAGTCAGCCACGCATCGCAAGGTGCGGCGCCAGGAGGAGATCATCTGGTTGCGTGAGAACGGGTTCAGCGTGGTCATCTCCACCATGCCCGCACCGCAGAACCTCGCCGCCTACTCAGAGCTCGGTGTGCGCTGGAGCCATCACCCCATCCCCACACAGGGCGACGCCACGGAGGCGATGGTCAAGCTCTTCGAGGAGATCGCCCGTCATCAGGGTGGGACCGAAGTCGTACTTCTGCACGACGACGAGCTCGGGGACCGCACCGTCGGCCTCATCGCGGGCTATCTCGCATGGACGGGCCGTCTCCCGGATGCCCCGAGTGCGATGAGCATCGCCGAGCGCCTCTTCGGGCGCGCGCTCGGTCCCGAGGGTCGCACCCTGGCCATCACCGCCGCCGACATCCCGGGCCAGGCCTGAATCAGATGGGTACGGATCGCCTCGAGCTGCGGGCGCTCCATCTCGATGCGCCCGTGGGGGTGCTCGAGTCCGAGAAGCTCGCCCCCCAGCCGATCCGGATCGACCTCGACGTCGAGCTCGACCTCTCCGCGCCGGGCGCCTCGGACGATCTCAACGACACGGTCGACTACGCCGCCATCGTGGCGCTCGCCGAAGCCGTGGCGCAGTCGAAGCACCACGAGCTCCTCGAGTCGATCGGCGAGGAGATCGCGCAGGGTGCACTCGGACTTGACGCCCGGATCGACGCCGTCGAGGTCACCGTCACCAAGCTCCATCCCCCCGTCCCCCAGAACCTCGGCACGGTCGCCGCAGTGCGCCGGGTGAGCCGGTCGTGACCCGAGCCTTCCTCGGGCTCGGCACCAACCTGGGGAATCGCGAAGCACATCTTTCCGAGGCGATCGGGACCCTCCGGGCGGCCGGTGACCTCGTGGCGGTCTCGGGGCTCTATGAGACCGAGCCCGTCGGAGGGCCTGAGCAGGGGGCCTTCCTCAACCTGGTCGTCGAGCTCGACACCTCGGACTCACCTGAGGAGCTCTTGCAGCGCTGCCGGGCGCTTGAGGAGGCCGCCAACCGGGTCCGTACCGTGCGGTGGGGGCCGCGGACGCTCGACGTCGACGTGCTCTGGATGGAGGGTGTCACTCGGGAGTCCGAGGAGCTCACCGTTCCGCACCCCAGGATGTTCGAGCGTCGCTTCGTGTTGGAGCCGCTCGCTGAACTTGCCCCTGAGCTCGTGAACGATGAGGTCCTTGCCGCATGCCTCGGCACGGTGGAGCGGATTGGCGAGATCGAAGGAGCCTGAGCTCCTGTCGGCCCAAGAACCTCGGTCTTCTGTGCCGTGTTAGCTGACTCGGAAGATCTCTCCCGAGCCGGTGATCACCGGGTTGGCCTCAGTGCCACCGATATCGGCGGATTCGACGACATAGAGAGTTCCGTTCGGGGTCCCCACGACGACTGCGCCACTCGCTGAGGTGAGAATCGTGCTGTCCGGACCGTTCGACAGGTTCTTGTGGAGGGTGAAGGTCTCCTGCGATCCATCGGGGTTCCATCCGTAATAGATGATCAGCCCCCCCGCACCTCCGACCGCACTGGTGAACGCCCCCGTCGGGCAGGGGTCGGATCCACAGGTGGTCTGCACATCGGCGACGCTGATCGAGGAGTGCGTGGGCGTGATCGGACCATCCTGCGTCGGGAGGGGATAGTTGATGACACCGGTCGTGCCACTCTGGGCGTCGCGTGTGGCCATCCAGATCCGATGGTGACTGATCTGAAGGTTCCCCTCCGGCGATTCGCTTCCGGCTCCGGCCGAGATGAGTCGTCCGACGGCGTGGGGCTTCCCGGGTGTGGTCGGATTCGTCATCGGGACCGTGCGCAGCTTGAAGGTTCCCAGATTGGTGGTCAGGAAGTAGGTGGTCCCCGTGGACGGGTCGATCTTGAAGGCAGAGACCATCGTGTTGCTTCCACCGACTCCAGCGCGTCGTTCGGTGAGATAGACCTGCGGATCCGAAGTCGAGTTCAGGTCCACTGACATCAGCGCCTGGCCAACGTGTCCGTTCACGGTCGTGGTGAGGGAGTAGTAGAGGTACGAGCCGCGGACAGCAAACGAATCGGGGGTGCTCGTCCACGGCAGCACAAGGGTGCGCACCACCGTCTTGCTTCCCGAGGGCGTGACCTTGATGATCGAGAACGTCTCGAGTTGGCTGCTTCCCGAGGCGAACTTCTTCAGCGAGACCACGTAGATGTTGTTGTACTCGTCGGCTCCCGCCGGGAAGAGCAGGGCCTTGGAGAACGTTGCCACCGAGGTGAGCTGGAAGCTGACATCCCTCGAGATGGTCGTCGCCGCACCACTCGGGATCGGTGCTGCCACACACAGGGTGGTGACCAAGGCTCCCAGCCCGAGGCTTCGTCCGAGGAGTTTCTTCATGAACCCGTGCATCTGACCTCGTTCCCACCAGAGTCGCTGGCGTGCCCTCTTCCAAGGAGCCTACGAGGCAGTGTGCCGATCGTGTGGTCGCCACGGAAGATCGGAGCCCCTCGGGGGAGTCCCTCTGGGGTAGCGCCTGAGCCCCTGAACTCACTACGCTGCAATTGGAGTCACTGTGAGGCGACCGGCACCCGAAAGGGGCTGGATCACTGGAGGCAGAGATGAAGATCAGGATCCTTGGCGCAGGGCGCGCAGGCACCTCGATGGCACGCGCCCTCAAGGCAGTGGGCCATGAGGTCGACGGGCCGTGGACGAGAGGCCGTGACCTTCGCCACGCGGCACGCGGTGTCGATGCGCTGGTGATCGCCACCGCCGATGGAGCGATCGCCCGGGTGGCCGAGAAGATCGAACCCGACGCGCACTGTGTGGTGCTCCACCTTTCGGGCTCGCTTGGTCTCGAGGTCCTGGGCACCCACCCGCGCACCGGAGCGCTGCACCCGCTGGTCCCATTGCCCACCGCAGAGCTCGGCGCCCGCCGTCTGCGCTCCGGGATCACCTTCGCGGTGGCAGGCGACCCGCTTGTCGTCGAGATCGTCGAGTCCCTCGAAGGCACCGCAGTCGAGGTGGCTGACGAAGACCGTGCGATCTACCATGCAGCGGCATGCGTGGCTGCGAACCACGTGACGGCACTGCTCGGACAGGTCGAGCGCCTCGCAGCGCTGGCTGGCCTCCCACTCGACGCATTCCTCGGACTCACTCGTGCGGCGCTCGAGGATGTCGAGCACCTTGGGCCGCGTTCGGCGCTGACGGGTCCTGCAGCTCGAGGGGACTGGAGCACGATCGAGCGGCATCTCGCCGCACTCCCCGAGGCAGAGCGTGCGTCCTATCAGGCGGGGGTGGCCGCGGCCCTTGAGCTTGCGGCACCTGCGGTACACGAACCAGCAGCGCAGGATCACGCCGTGCGCGCTCCGGTTCACGAACTGGCCTGAGCTCGTGGAGATCATCGCCACGCGCGCGTCCTGGCGCGCCGCGTGTGAAGAGGCCCGTGCGCACGGCGGGATGCTTGGGTTCGCACCAACCATGGGCGCGCTTCATGACGGGCACGCCTCGCTCTTCCGTGCAGCACGCGCCGAATGCGACACCGTGGCGGCCTCGATCTTCGTGAACCCGCTGCAGTTCGGGGACCCCAAGGATCTCGAGCGCTATCCGAGGACACTCGAGGCCGATGCAGCCCTGGCCGAGGCAGCCGGTGTCGACCTGCTCTTCGTACCCGAGGTGACGGAGGTCTATCCGGCCTTCCCGGCCATGCCTGAGACCCGGGTGCACGTCGCCGGTCCTTCAGTGGGGTTCGAAGGTGACGACCGGCCTGGACACTTCGACGGCGTGGCCACGGTGGTGGCTCTGCTGTTCGCACTCAGTGGACCCTGTCGGGCCTACTTCGGGGAGAAGGACTACCAACAGCTCTGTGTGGTCCGAACGATGGTCGCCGACCTCGGTCTCCCGGTCGAGGTCGTCGGCTGTCCCACCGTGCGCGAAGGAGATGGTGTGGCAATGAGCTCTCGCAACGTCCGGCTCAGCGAAGACGGACGCGCTGCGGCGGTGGTGCTGTCTCGGGCGCTCGAGGCAGGACAGCTGGCATTGGCGGATGGGCAGAACCCACCCTTCGCTGCCCTGGCCATGGAGCGGGTGGTCGAGGACGAGCCTCGGGCCTCGCTCTTCTACGCTGCATGCGTGGACCCCACCACCTTGACGTCACTGCGTTCGATGGCCCCGGGTGCCTCCGCGCGCCTGCTGCTTGCCGTGGAGATCGACGGGGTTCGACTTCTCGACAATGCTCCGGCGGTCGCCGGCCGTCCTTCGTGAGCAGCGCCTGATGAGCACGGCTGACCTCGACGTTGTGGTCGTCGGCTCTGGAGTCGCAGGGCTGAGCGCTGCCATCCAGCTGGGTCTCGGAGGCATGCGCGTCGGCGTACTCGCCAAGTCCACGCTCTCGTCGACGACGACTGCGTGGGCCCAGGGTGGCGTGGCTGCCGTCGTCGACGCGGTGAGTGACTCGTTCTCCTCGCATGTCGATGACACGATCCGTGCTGGCGCGGGTCTCTGTGATCGCACTGCGGTCGAGGTGCTGGTGGAGGAGGGTCCCGCGGCCATCGGTCGACTCCTTGATCTCGGAGCACAGTTCGATCGGACCGTGCGCGGTGAGTTCGAGTTGGCCCTCGAAGGTGGCCATAGCCATCCTCGGGTGCTGCACACCGGTGGCGTGGCCACAGGTGTCGAAGTGCAGAACGCTCTGCTCTCCGGAGCCACCGAGGCAGTAACCCTTCTCGCCGAAGGTGTCCTGGCTCTCGATCTGCTCATCGGTGATGACGGGGTCGAGGGCGTCACGTTGCTGGGTCCCGACGGCCCCGGTGAACTGCGGTGTCCCCGAGTGATCCTCGCCACCGGAGGTGCCGGGCAGCTCTTCGAGGTGACAACCAATCCGCCGGAGTCCACGGGCGACGGTCTCGCTATGGCGCTTCGGGCCCGGATCCCGGTGGCGGACGTCGAGTTCGTGCAGTTCCATCCCACCGCTCTCTACGTGGATCGACGGCCTCGCCCCTTGCTCTCCGAAGCGCTGCGAGGAGAGGGCGCGTTGCTCCGCGGTGCCGACGGGGAACGTTTCGTCGACGAACTCGCCCCCCGAGACGTGGTGGCACGGGCCATCGTGGGCGCCGCTCGTGCGGGGGGCCTCGATCATGCCTGGCTCGACTGCACGGGCATCGAGGACTTCGCTTCTCGCTTCGCTTCCCTCATGGGTCCGCTGAGCGAGGCGGGGCTGGATCCTGCAGTGGACTGGCTTCCCGTCGCTCCTGCGGCGCACCACCTCGCCGGTGGGGTGCTGACGGATCTGCGGGGCGCGACGGCTCTGCCCGGACTCTTCGCAGTCGGAGAGGTGGCCGATGCAGGAGTCCACGGGGCGAACCGCCTCGCCTCGAACTCCCTCCTCGAAGGCCTGGTCTTCGGGGCACGCGCGGCGAGTGCAGTGCTTGAGGGAGTCCGAGGACCCGAGGCCACGGGCGCCCTCGGTCCGGCGTTGGGCTCGACTTGGGGCCTCCGCCTCCGGGGGGTGGGGCGTCTGCACGCAAAGGCGATGCGCGAGGATGACCCGATGGATCTTGCCTCCGCTCGGGCCGCCCTGGCCGCTGCGATGACCGCGGGCGCAGGCGTGCGCCGCGATGCTGCGGGTCTCGAGGCGACCGGAGCCGTCCTTGAGCAGATGGGTCGACCAGCACCCGATTCCGTGGCCGCGGCCGAACTGAGCAATCTGACGCTCGTGGCCGAAGCGGTGGTCACTTCGGCGTTGATCCGCGAAGAATCACGCGGTGGACACTTCCGTACCGACTTCCCCGAGACGTCCTCGGACTTCGAAGAGCGCCTCGTTCATGGGAGCTTGGCGTGATCGTCCCCGCGCCGATCTCTGTGGTCCGCGAGGCGGTGGCCCGTGCCTTGGCGGAGGACCTCGAGCCGCTCGGTGACCTGACGGCAGCCTTGATCGATGAAGATGCCCGTGCCTCGTTGGTGATCGCCTCGCGTGAGGCCGGGGTCATCGCCGGCACCGACTGCGTCGTCGAGGCATTCGCCCAGCTCGATGCCCGCGTCGAGGTGTCGATCGTCACGCCTGACGGGACGGCGGTGCGACCCGGTGACGTGGTGGCACGAGTCTCGGGCCCCATGCGGTCGATCCTCTCCTCAGAGCGCACGGCGCTGAACTTCCTCGGCCACCTCTCGGGTGTGGCCACTCAGACGGCCTCGGTCGTGGCTGCCGTGCGTGCGGTCTCTCCCACGGTCCTCATCCTCGACACCCGTAAGACCACTCCGGGGCTGCGTTCCCTCGAGAAGGCAGCGGTGCGAGCAGGCGGTGGCACCAACCATCGGGCGAACCTCTCCGATGCGGTGCTCATCAAGGACAATCACCTCGGTGCCCTGAGCATCACCGAGGCCGTGGGTCGTGCGCGCTCGATGTGGCCCGGCCGCAATGTCGAGGTCGAGTGCGACACCGAGGCCCAGGTGCGTGAAGCCGCCGCCGCCGGGGCTTCGTCGGTGTTGCTCGACAACATGACTCCCGCACAAGCCTCGAAGGCCGCCGAGCTGGCACGCTCGGTCGCCCCGGCCATCTTGGTCGAGGTCTCCGGCGGCATCACCGAGGCCACCGCACCGGCTTATGCCGCCGCGGGCGTCGATCTGATCTCTCTGGGTTCGCTGACCCACTCCGTGCGCAATCTGGATCTCGGACTCGATCTCACGAGGGAGATGGACTGATGCTGCTCGCCATCGACGTCGGCAACACCGAGACGGTGATCGGCCTGTTCGCACGGGCGGGGGAGACGGTCGCCCCGGACGACGGGGGCCTCGCCGCCTCGGGACGCTCTGAAGCCACCCGTGGGCTCTCTCATCACTGGCGCCTCTCGACAGCACACGGCCGCACGCCAGATGAACATGCGGTCCTGCTCACCCAGCTGCTCGACCTCGAGGGCCTCGAGCTCTCCGAGGTGGTGGCCGGGATCGCCATCAGCTCGTCGGCACCCGGGGTGACCGGTTCGCTCCGCACGATGGCAGAGCGCTGGTTCCCCTCCGTTCCGCTGGTGGTGCTCGGGCCCGGAGTGCGCTCGGGTATGCCGATCCTCTATGACAACCCCCGAGAGGTGGGTCCTGACCGGATCGCCGATGCGGTGGCTGCTTACGACCTCTACGGCGGCCCCACGATCATCGTGGACATGGGGACGGCGACCACCTTCGAGGCCGTCTCCGCAGAGGGGGAGTATCTCGGCGGAGCCATCGCACCGGGCGTGGCCATCTCGATGGAGGCCCTCTACTCCCACGCCGCCGCACTGCGCAGCGTCGAGCTCATCGAACCCCGGAGCGTCATCGGACGCTCCACCGCAGAGTCCATCCAGTCCGGCGTGCTCTACGGGTTCGCCGCGCAGGTCGATGGGATGTGCGCACGCCTCACGGCCGAGCTCGGTGAGTGCACCGTGGTGGCCACCGGTGGGCTGTCCGCGCTGATCGCACCGCACACCTCTACGGTCGAGCACGTGGAACCGTGGCTCACCCTGCACGGACTTCGCATCATCTTCGAACGAAACCAGGAGAGCTGAGCACCCAGATGGCCGACGTCCCCTACACCTATCCCAAGGACACCGAGGCGGCGGAGATCCACGAGCGATTCGCCCACCTCACCGACGGTGAAGAATCCGGGGTGGTCGTCACCGTGGCTGGCCGGCTCATGCTGAATCGCCCCCAGGGCAAGCTCTCGTTCGGAACGCTGCGTGACGGAACCGGTGAGGTCCAGCTCTTTGCCCTCTCTGCGGCGACCGAGCAGTTCGAGGAATTCACCAAGCTCTCACTCGGCGACTGGGTGGGAGCCACCGGTGAAGTCGTTCGCACCAAGCGCGGCGAACTCAGCGTGAAGGTGGCGAGTTGGGCACTCCTCGCCGAAGCCCGCCGGGGATTCGGCGACAAGTGGCATGGGGTCACCGACACCGAGACCCGCTATCGCCAGCGCGAGGTTGACCTCTGGGCGAACGAAGACTCCCGTGGTCGCCTCGAGGCGCGTTCGAAGGTGGTGCGTTCCTTGCGCACCCAGTTGTGGGACCAGGGCTTCGAGGAGGTCGAGACCCCGATCCTCAATCCCATTCCCGGCGGCGCGGCGGCCAAGCCGTTCATCACCCATCACAACGCCCTCGATGCAGACTTCTACCTCCGCATCGCTCCCGAGCTCTACCTCAAGCGCCTCGTGGTCGGCGGGTTCGAGCGGGTGTTCGAGCTGGGTCGCCTCTTCCGCAACGAGGGGATCAGTCCGCGGCACAACCCCGAGTTCACGACGGTCGAGGCCTATGCCGCCTACATGGACTGCTACGGGATGATGGAGCTCGTCGAGAACCTCGTCGCCGGCGTGGTCCTCGAAGTCTGTGGGACCACGAGCATCGAGTACCAGGGCCAGGCCGTCGAGATGGGTACGCCCTGGCGTCGGGCCACCATGGCCTCGCTGGTCTCCGAGGCCCTCGGCGAGGAGGTCTCGGTGCACACTGATCGCGCCGTGCTCGCAGCGCACCTGTCGAAGGCGGGCAAGACCGCAGACGCCTCCTGGGGCTCGGGCAAGATCCTTGCCGAGCTCTTCGAGGAGCTTGTCGAGCACACGCTCATCCAGCCGACCTTCGTCACCGAGCACCCGGCAGAGACTTCGCCACTGGCTCGTCGCCACCGTGAGGACCCCGAGCTCACCGAACGCTTCGAGGTGATCGTGGTGGCCCGAGAGCTCGTCAACGGCTTCTCTGAGCTCACCGACCCCGACGACCAGCGCAGCCGGTTCGAAGCCCAAGCCGCAGCACATGCCGCCGGCGACGACGAAGCCATGCTCGTGGATGAGGAGTTCCTTCGTGCCTTGGAGCACGGCCTGCCTCCCACTGCCGGCATGGGCCTTGGCGTGGACCGCCTGGCAATGCTCGTGACGGACTCGGCGAACATCCGAGAGATCATCGCCTTCCCCACGCTCAAGCCACTGGCCTGAGGCCTGCGCTTCGTGCGTGTGATGACAACTTTCTCATCGGGATTCTTAGGCCTCACTTAGTTCCTGCAGACAACCTGAGCAGCGTGGCCGCGAGGCTCGCCACATCGGCGCCATCGAGGGCACCGAGAATCAGGAGGTCATCGAATGAAGCGAACTGGGAAGATCGCAGGAGCGGCGATGGGCGTCGGTGCCCTCGCAGTGGGACTCGGGGTGGGCGCCAGTTCGCTGGCCGGTGCCAGCGGCACGCAGCAGGGTGCGAATTCAGGGCACCACGCGACGCACGCCAAGCTCCATCGCATCGCTGAGATCGAGGCGATCGCCGAGACGGGCACCCTTCCTGCGAAGTTCAGTTGCGACAGGGCTTCGGTGGATCAGGCGAAGATCACCAAGCTGACGTCCCGGCTCGACACGAGGATCGCCACGCTGAACACCAATCTCTCCACAGCGACCGCCGCAGGAGAGACGCTGAAGGTGCAGGTACTCACCGACCGCATCGCCCAGATGACCACACTGCGCGGTGACCTGGTCACCGTCTCGGGTCTGATCACGAGTCGCTGCGGCTGAGCATCTCCGCACGGAGCGTGGCGGCTGCAGCGACTGTGGTCGCTACGCTCCGATGCAGTGGAGTTGACGACGCGAGGAGAAGGCACCCATGGGTGAGGTCAACGACTGGAACGCGCAGATCATCGCCGAGTTCCGTGCCAACGACGGCCGAGTAGGCGGGAACTTCGAAGGGGCACCGTTGTTGCTCCTGCACACCACAGGGGCCAAGTCGGGTCTCGAGCGGGTCAACCCGATGATGTATCAGGACCTCGATCATTCGATCGCCGTCTTTGCTTCGAAGGCCGGCGCACCCGACAACCCGGACTGGTTCCACAACCTCGTGGCCAATCCTGAGGTGACCGCCGAGATCGGGACCGAGACGCGCTCCTTCGTCGCACGCGTGGCGGAGCCCGATGAGCGTGGGCCCATCTGGGAGCGACAGAAGTCGGACTACCCCGGGTTCGCGGAGTACGAGTCGCTGACCGACCGAGTCATCCCGGTGGTCATCTTGGACCCGAGGTAGCTCAGGCCTCTTCGACGAGTGTGCCCGAAGCCACCATGGCCTCGATGGCGCCCTCGTCGTAACCGAGCATGGTGAGCACCTCACGGTTGTGCTCACCGAGGTGCGGCGCAGGACGACGAACCTGGTGGGCAGTGTTGTCGAACTGCACCGGAGGGGCCGTGAGCTTCACGTTGCCGTAGGGGTGCTCCATCATGTAGCCGTTGGCCACCACCTGGGGGTCTTCGATGACCTCGACGGGGTTGGCGTAGAAGGAGAAGATGCACTGCTCCGCCCGCAGGCGCTCCTCGATCTCGGCCTTGGTCAAGCCGGCCACCTTGGCCGCAGCCTGCTCGCGGATCATGTCGGCGTCCCGGGCCCGGTCCTCTGGTGTGGTGTGGGTCTCGATGTACTGCTCGAGACCGAGTGCGCGCATGCCCTGGGCCCAGTAGTTGTCCTCCACGATCATCATGAGGGAGCAGAAGCGGCCGTCCTTGGTGACGTAGGTGCCCATGAGCGGCGGAATCACCCGGTTGGGGTCGACACCTCTGGGCATCTCGGTGCCCTGCATCGAGGCATACGTCAGGTCCGGGCCGAGCTGCCAGACCGCCGTGTTGAGCAGGGCGGTGTCGACCACCACGCCCTCACCGGTGCGCAGTACGTGGACGAGGCCGGCGCAGATGCCACCGGCGAGGTTGAAGCCCGACGGGATGTCACCGAAGGCCGGGCGTGCGCCGATGGGTCCCTCGGAGCCTTCGGGTGTGAGGACGTGGGCCACCGCACCGCGGGCCCAGTAGGACACACCGTCGTAGCCGCCCGCACCGGCGTCGGGACCGAGCTGGCCCTGACCGTGCCCCTTGGCGAAGACGATCTTCGGATTGATGGCGAAGAGGTCCTCGGGGTTGGTCCTGAGCTTGTCGCGCACCCGGGGAAGCTGGTTGGTGATGTAGACGTCCGCCCACGCCACGAGCTTCTCGAAGATCTCGCGACCTTCGGTGGTCTCGACGTCGACGGCGATGCCCCGCTTGTTGCGATTGACGAGCTCGAACATGAAGTCGAAGCCGCCCACCGAGGGCACAAGGCCCTGGGCGATGATCCGACGCATCGGGTCGCCGATGGTGCGCTCGAGCTTGATGACGTCGGCACCCATGTCGCCGAGCGCCGCAGCACCCGAGGGCACGAAGCCGTTGTCGGCGAAGTCGAGGATCTTGATGCCGTCAAGGGGAAGGGTTGCCATGGCTGGCACCCTATCGAGACGCCGAGGGCTCTGCTCGGCGACCTTGAGGATGACTCAGAGGGGCAGGTCCTCGAGCAACGAGGTCGCCAAGGTCGAGAAGCCCTCAGTCAGGGGAGCAGAGGGAAGCGCACGTGCGGCTTCCTGTGCGCGCGATGCATGAGAGTGTGCCCGCTCGAGCGAGCGGCGAACCCCATCGGTCGAGGCCACGAGACTCCGGGCCTTCTCACGCTCTGGCTCGTCGAGAGGACGCCCGAGCAGGGACGCGAGCTCTTCGCCGATCTCTGCGTCTTCGAGGGCGAGGAGCACGGGAAGGGTGTAGATCCCTTCGGCCAGGTCTTGTCCGGCTGGTTTGCCGAGCTGGCCGTCCACGGCGGTGATGTCGAGGATGTCGTCGCGCAGCTGGAAGACGAGGCCGAGCTCATAGCCGTAGGCCCCGAGCGCCTCGAACTCCGCAGCGGAGAGCTCGGCGGTCAGTGCGCCGACCTGGCAGGACGAGGCCATGAGCGAGGCGGTCTTGCCGCCGATGGCCTCGTAGTAGTCCTCGAGGGAGCGGTTGATCTGGAACGCGGTTCGCACCTCGGAGACCTGGCCCCGGGTGAGAAGCGCAAGGGTGTCGGCGAGCAGGGCGGCGACCTCGACCCCCAGTGAGGCGGCGATGGCGGCGGAGCGAGCCATGAGGTAGTCACCGGCCACGATGGCCACCATGTTGCCGAACCGGGAGTTGACCGACTCGACGTTGCGTCGCATCTCGGCTTCGTCCATGACGTCGTCGTGATAGAGCGAGGCGAGGTGCATCAACTCGAGGGCCACGCCACCGAGCAGATCGGCCTCGGTGGCCTCCCGGGAGCCCCCGGTGGCCGAGGCCACGGCCAACACCGGGCGGATTCGCTTGCCCCCGGCGAGGATCAGATGCGTGGTGAGCGAGTCGAGGTAGTCCTCTCCGATCCGGACTGAATCGGCCAGCAGCGGCTCAAAGCGCGACATGTCGGCCTTCACGGAGGCCAGTCCGAGCGTCTCGAGAGGGTTCACGGGTTCTAACGATACGCCTCTTTGTGACCCCCTCCTCTCGGGGCCCCGCCCGGGAGGGCTGCCGGCTCAGATGACCCAGCGGACCGGTACACTCGGATCCAAAGGAAGCAGCCAAATGGAGGTGCCTAATGTTCGAGCGCTTCACAGATCGGGCCCGCAGGGTCCTGGTGCTGGCTCAAGAAGAGGCGCGGCTGCTTAACCACTCGTTCATCGGTACCGAGCACATCCTGCTCGGGCTGATCCACGAGGGGGAAGGTGTCGCCGC
>CAWUMT010000005.1:0-17423 GCA_963923735.1 uncultured Acidimicrobiales bacterium | reverse complement strand
CTGCAGGGCTAGTGGTGGTTCTCAGTGTGCGGCGCCTACCACTCGTTGGCGCGATCCCTAAGGGAGTTCCCGAGCAGAGCACGCCCGGAGGGAATTAGGAGTTCTTGGAGGAAACGACCATCCACGCGACATCTCCGTCGAATGCGGAAGGCGTCGAGACCAAGAAGGAGTCAGTGTGTCCCGAATAGGAACTTCCCATGAGAGAAACCGGGTCGAGGTTGGGAATGTAGAAGTCTGCGATCTGAGGAATCGAGATCAACTTCTGACAGTAGATGTCGAATCCCGAGGTTGACTTGTTCTGCACCGTGCAGGTTGCAGGTGTCGCGCCCTGGGGCGTCAGCACTACGGTGAAGTTCGCGTCCGAGGCCGCAGTCGTGAAGGTGACGGAGGCGGCACCGCTCTGGGTGGTCACGAATCCTGATCGGTAGTCCATTCCAGCCCCTTGGGCCCCGGTGGTCCCCGCCGGGCCGGTCTGGCTCCACGAGATGAGCTTGTTGCCCGTTCCAGTGCAGGCATGGGTCTTGGTGCTGACCTTGGAGAGACTCCCCTTGTTCAGGCAGGCGTAGAAGGTCTTGGGCGTTCCTGACGCGTTGGCCGAGCTCGAGACCCCGAGGAGAAAGCCTCCGAAGACGAGTGCCATCGCCAGCGCAACGATGAGGATCACCTGCGACAGGCTGAAGGTGCGGGTGGTGGGCATGGAGGCTCCTTGGGGCAAAGAGACCCGACTCGGCTCGGGTGCGATCTGCTCGACGTTACGTGGTGGAGTTCCTCGGTGTCGGGCGGCGCCTGAGACATGGCACTGAGCGGACTCCCGTTAGGTCGCCGCCCGGTTGCCCGCCAAGGTCCAGGCGACAAGTGCGTTGGCATGCCCGTGGCCCATGGCGAAGTTCTCCTTGAGGTACGTCACGAGCTCCATGTGCTTGGAGACCGGAGCGGCATCGATGATTCCCTGCCACTCAGCGATACTGCGGCCGTACTTCACTTCGATGGAGGGGAAGTAGGAAGCAGGTCCCTTCTTCGGCCAAGGCGCTGACTCCGCCACGATGACCTCTTTCAACCTTCAATGGTGGGCGAGGCGGGACTTGAACCCGCACATCCTTACGGACACAGGAACCTGAATCCTGCGCGTCTGCCAATTCCGCCACTCGCCCGTGGTGGGAGTGAAACTCTACCCGATCCGCCTGAGGGCTCCCACCGGGCTCACCCGGAGGGTCGGGACATGATCCAATGGGGGCGGAAACGCTGTGAAGGGGAGGGGTCTGGGAACCATGGACGCAACAACGATCGAGATCTGGGAGTTGGCAGCTCGCGAATCGGTGCGGGACACCATCGCCTCCTACACCCACAACGGGGACCGCTACCGCCTGGACGACTTCGTCGACTGCTTCCTGCCCAACGGCGTGCTCGAACTCAAGGGCGGCCAGCGCCTGGAGGGCCGTGAGGCAATCCTAGGGTTCTTCACCGCCAAGCCCATCGTGACCTCGGCGGAGCCCTCGCCAATCCGCCACAACGTCACCAACGTCCTGTTCACCGAGGTGACCCCGCATCTGGTCAAGGTCTCGAGCTACTTCACCGTCTTCTCCCGGATCGGTCTCGATCACTACGGCCGTTATCGCGATGAGCTGGTCCCCGACGGGGACCGGTGGCGCTTGCGCCACCGTCTGGCCGCCACTGACTGGATGGCTGCGAACTCTGTCGTCGCCGGGGGTTGACGACCACTGAATGGGGACCCCGCATCGGTAGAGTGGGGACATGGGGCTGAAGCGATTTGAAGGGCGTCTCGAGCGCCTGATGGGCAGCGCGACGGGGCGCGGCTCGAGAGGCAACCTGCAGCCCATCGAGATCGGACGTCGCCTGACCCGCGAGATGGATCTTCAGCGACGCGTGGGCCCACGCGGCGTGCTGGTTGCGCCCAACTCCTTCACCATCTCGCTGAGTGCCGCAGACGTCGAGCGATTCAGCTCATACACCGACGCATTGGTCCGAGAGTTGGCTGAGGCAGCTCGCCAGCATGCTGCAATCGAGCGCTATGAGCTGATGGGCCCCATCGAGGTCGATCTCTTCGAGACCGCTCGGGTCCGCCCAGGTGGGGTCGAGGTCTCAGCAAAGGTGGTCGAAGGCGAGTGGCCGGCTGAGTTGATCCTCGGTGACGGGCGGCGTTTCCGGATCGGAGACGCACCGCTCGTGATCGGCCGGCTTCCTGAGCTGGAGATCCCGCTTGATGACTCGAACGTCTCACGTCGACATGCCGAAGTGGTCCGCCGGGGCAGCGAGCTCATCCTTCGGGACTTGGGCTCGACGAACGGGACCAAGCTCAATGGGGCACCGGTCTCGGTGACCACGCTCAAGGATGGGGACCAGATCCTCATCGGCGCCACCCGGCTCACGGTCGAGGCCCCTTAGGACTCCATGACCGTTCTGCTCGGCTCGACCGACTATCAATCCATCATCCGGCCGGTCCAGTGGTTGGTCGTGATCCTGATCTTCCTGTTCTTCCTCCGCGTGGTGCGCGCCGTCTGGGTGGAGGCCACCCCCGGCGGCAAGCGAGCCGAGCGCACCGCCCGCCCCGGTGGTCGCGCTGGGCGCGGCATCTCGATCATCGAGCCCCCCGAACGGGTTGGTGAGCGCTTCGACGTCGAGGTTGACCAGACCATGTCCATCGGTCGCTCAGCCACCTGCGACATCGTGATCGCCGAGGACATCTACGCCTCGACGGTGCACACCCGGATCTCCCGTCAGGAGGACGGCCTCTACGCAGAAGATCTCGCTTCGACGAACGGCACCTACGTCAACGCCGAGCGGATCTTCGCCCCCACCCGCCTGACCAAGGGTGACGTCCTCCAGGTGGGAGGGACGGTCTTCGAGGTGATCCGATGACGGTCCTTCGCTCGGGTGCGGTGAGCGATCCGGGCATGGTCCGTACTTCGAACCAGGACGCGGTCCTTGCTGAGATGACTGCGTTCGCCGTCTGCGACGGCATGGGAGGACATGCGGGCGGAGAGGTTGCCTCCGCCGCCGCTGTGGCGGCCCTGCGCTCGGCCCTGAGCTCCACGAGCACGGCCGAGGGCCTCCGTGACGCAGTCCTCGCCGCCAATGACGCCGTGCTGGCAGCCGGTGAGGGCAAGCCCGAGCTTGTCGGGATGGGAACCACCTGTGTGGCCGCCCTTCTGGTGGGAACCAACGATGGAGATCGGCTCCTGTTGGCCAACGTGGGTGACTCGAGGGGCTATCTGTTCCGGGGTGGTGAGCTCTCCCAGGTGACTGAGGATCACTCGATGGTCGCGCAGTTGATTCGTGAGGGGATGATCGAGGAGCACGAGGCGGCTACGCATCCCCAGCGTCACGTGATCACACGCGTGCTTGGAATGGCTGGAGACGTCGAGGTCGACCTGTTCGAGCTACGGCTCATCGAGGGTGATCGGATCCTGCTCTGCTCCGACGGACTCGTCAACGAACTCGACACCGAAGAGATTGTCCGCGTCCTGGGTTCCCAGCCCGATCCTCAGGAGGCCGCCGCCGATTTGGTGCGGCGCGCCAACGCCAATGGCGGCGCTGACAACGTCTCGGTGGTCCTCGTCGACGCACTCGTGGCGGACACCGAGGAGAAGGTCGCCCCGACTCCGACGCAACGAACGCTCGATGCCCCTGCTGGCGTGCCCGCCAAAGAGGGATGGCTGGCTCGACGTCGCCGCCTTGGTGCCCCACGGGTGCTCACCGCGCGGACGATCGCCTTCGTGGTGCTGGTCGTGGGCGTGCTGGTGAGTGGGTGGTTCTTCCTCCGCTGGTTCGCCGAGTCGGAGTACTACGTGACCACGGAGAACACTCACGTGGTGATCTACCAGGGCCGACCCGGTGGCGTGCTGTGGTTCCATCCGAAGAAGGTCGAGACGACCAACGTCAGCGTGGATCAGGTCCTGCCCATTCGCCTTCCCGCCCTCAACGCCAAGGTGGTCGAACCCTCGCTGGCCGCGGCGCAGAGCTACGTGCGGAACCTGACCTCTGAGGCCCAGCAGGCGGCGCCCACGACGACAACGACCGCGCCGAGCGGAACGGGAAGTCCCTAGATGGGCAGTCGCATCCGGATCGTGGCCATGGTGGTGATGCTGCTGCTCGGCATCATCCTCATCCAGGGGGCCAACATCGAGTTCCGTCGCTCCGAGGCACTGGCCACTGACGCCAACAACCCCCGGGTGGCGCTGGCCAAGCTGTCTCAGTCGCGCGGGCAGATCCTGGCCGCCGACGGTTCCGTCCTCGCCGAGTCGATCCCGACACCCAAGGCGCAGTACAAGTACAAGCGGGTCTATCCCCAAGGTTCGCTGATGGGGCACATCACCGGCTTCTACTCACCTGTCTATGGCACCTGGGGCATCGAAGCGTCGTACAACTCCTCGCTGATCACCCACACTCAGGCTCCTCGTTCGTTGGTCCAGGTGCTCAGCCCAAAGGCCTCCACTGACTCCGTCGCGTTGACGGTGGTCCCGAGCCTCCAGAAGCTTGCTCAGTCTCAGCTGGCAGGACGCGATGGCGCCATCGTGGCGCTGAACCCCAAGACCGGGGGCATCTACGCGATGTACTCGAACCCCATCTACGACCCGAACTCTCTGGCGTTCCCGGATGCCACGGTCGAGAAGTACGCGTGGGCCAAATACAACACCAAGGACCAGTGGGGTTTCACCCCGCTGCTGAGTCTCGGTTATCAGCGCACGTTCCCGCCAGGATCGACGTTCAAGGTCGTCACCTCGACGGCCGCCTACTCGAAGCGTCCGGACCTGGCCACCAAGCAGTACCCCTACACCTCGACGATCTCGTTGCCTGACACCAACCAGACGCTCTCGAATTTCGGGTTCGGCTCGTGCGGTGGCGACGTGGCCCAGATGCTCCCCCCCTCCTGTGACACCGGGTTCGCTGAGTTGGGTCTCGATCTCGGGGCCACCACGCTGTGGGAGCAGGCCAACGAGTTCGGCTTCGACAACAAGATGCCCCTCGACATCCCCGGCGCGGCAACCTCGAACTTCCCGACCCCCGCCGAGCTTGAGAAGCGCAAGCCGTTCCTCGCCTACGGCGCCATCGGACAGGGCGACGTGACCGCCACCGCACTGCAGAACGCCCTGGTGGCTGCTGCGGTGGCCAACGGGGGCAACATCATGACCCCGCACTTCATGCGTGAGATCCGCACGACCGACGGCGAGCTGATCGCCAATTACCAGTCGAGCATCTGGAAGAACACCATGACCAAGGACGTGGCCGACCAAGTGAGCATCCTGATGCAGCAGGTGGTGTCCCAGGGAACCGCTTCGGGTGTCTTCAGCCCCGCCTCCAAGGTGGCGGCCAAGACCGGTACTGCTCAGACCTCGGCCACCAACGTGAACGAACGCACGGACGACTGGATGATCGCCTTTGCGCCCTTCGACGACCCGACGGTGGCCCTGGCGGTCATCCTGCCCAACCAGGCACTCGATGCCACGGGTGCCGCGGTGGCCGGACCGGTCATGAACTGCATGGTCCAAGGGGTGCTCGCGTACCTCGCCGGCCAGCCCGTCTCGGGCACGCCGACCACCTGCGCCTCGTAGGGATTCTCCGGCTCCCTGCACGGGGAGAGGGTGGTCGAAGGAATAGGCTCTGACTCACCGTGGAGCCAGTTCAAGACCCCCGCACCTTCTCGAATCGCTACGAGCTCACCCATCTGGTGGCGCGCGGCGGGATGGCTCTCGTCTACCGGGCCCACGACCAGCTGCTTGACCGAGTGGTGGCCTTGAAGGTGCTCTTCCCCGAGCTGAGCGTCGACCCCACGTTCGTCGAGCGATTCCGTCGCGAGGCTCAGTCAGCGGCCAAACTGAGCCACCCCAACATCGTCCCGGTCTACGACTGGGGCGAGGATGAGGGGACCTACTTCATCGTCATGGAGTTCGTCGACGGCCAGCCGCTCTCCAACGTGCTGCGCGCCGAGGGTCACCTCGATGCCGTCGAGGCAGCGGCGATCACCTCACAGGTGGCCGATGCTCTCGACTACGCCCATCGACGCGGGGTGGTGCATCGTGACGTGAAGCCCGGCAACGTCCTGCTCACCGCGGACGGCGGGGTCAAGGTCACCGACTTCGGCATCGCTCGCGCGGTCAACACTGAGGAGGGTCTCACGCAGGCCGGCCTCGTGATGGGCACCGCCACCTACTTCTCTCCTGAGCAGGCCGAGGGCTCCGTGGTCGACGCCCGAGGTGACGTCTACTCGCTGGGCGTCGTCTTCTACGAGGAGCTGGTGGGTCGACCGCCTTTCGCTGGTGACTCACCCGTCGCCGTGGCCTCCAAGCACGTGCGTGAGGTGGCTCCGCTCCCGAGGACCTTCGACGCCAATGTGCCCATCGATGCCGAGGCCATCGCCATGAAGGCCATGGCCAAGCACCCACTCGATCGCTATCAGACCGCCGGCGAGATGCGCGACGACCTCGATCGCTTCTGCGCCCACGAGCCGGTGCTGGCCCCCGATCCCGAGCTGGCCCATGCCAACGAGGTCAACGCGACCACCACCATGGCGGCCATCAACCGGACCCAGGCGGTGCCGGTGTTCCAGGGTCCGCGCACCGACCTGGTGCGCAAGCGGGCCCGGCGTCGGACGAGCCCGTGGCTCTACGCCCTCATCGGTGTGCTCGTCGCCGCACTGATCGCCGGCGGCATCGTGCTGGCCTCAAACTCGAAGAGTGGTGGGCCCCTCACGGTTCCCAATCTGATCGGGTTGAGTCTCAAGGACGCCACCGCTCAGCTTGAGGCAGACGGTCTTGCCCTGGGCAACGTGACCAAGGTCGCCTCGGGCAAGCCTGAGAACGAGGTCACCGCCACCAACCCGAGCGTGGGCAAGCCCGTGGCCAGTGGTGCGCGTGTGGACCTCACCGTCTCGGATGGCTCATTGGCCGTCAAGGTGGCACTGCCCAATGTGGTGGGTCAGCTGTTGCCTGACGCGATCGCTTCGTTGCAGAAGGCGGGCTTCCAGGTCCGCACCGTGGCCTCCAACGTGGCGCCCACGGCGCAGAACCCGGCCAACACCGTGCTCTCCCAGAACCCGACCACCCCACAGGCTCCCAAGGGTTCGGTGGTCACGCTGACCGTGGTCGGCTCGCCTTCGCAGGTGCCCGTTCCCGCACTGGTCGGGCAGTCGGCCGCCTCGGCAGCAACCACACTGGCCGGATCGAACCTGACCCTGGGCAGCCAGAGCTCGGCCTGCTCCTCGAGTTACGGCAAGGGCCTCATCGTGAGCACTGATCCGGGCGCTGGCGCGCAGGTGGCGGCGAACTCGGCAGTCAACATCACGGTCTCTTCCGGCCCCTGCACGGTCTACGTCCCGGCCTTCGCCGGCCAGACGGTGGCGCAGTACAACCAGACGCTTTCGGGTCAGGGCCTCGTCGGCTCGACCTCCTGCGGTCAGGAGGACACCTTCCACAGCGTCTCGCCCTCACCGGGGACCGCGGTCAAGGCTGGGGCCACGGTGACGATGTCGGGCTGTGTGCCGCCCACCACGACCACCACCTCAACCACCACGCCAGGCTGAGCCGGCGCGACCTGGGTCGCGCGAGAACCTAATCGCGCAGGAAGTTGCCGAGCAGGGTGTAGCCGCCCGGTGTGAGGATCGACTCGGGGTGGAACTGGACCCCTTCGACGTTCAACTCGCGATGGCGAACTCCCATGATCACACCGTCGGCGGTTCGCGCGGTGACCTCGAGGACGTCAGGCACCGAGTCGGGGTCGATCACGAGGGAGTGGTAGCGGGTGGCGATCATGGGGGAGTCGAGGTCACGGAACAACCCGGTGCCGTCATGGAAGACCTCCGAGGTCTTGCCGTGCATCAGGCTCGGTGCGGCCACGATCGACCCACCGAAGACCGCGCCGATGGCCTGATGACCGAGGCAGACACCCATGATGGGCAACTCGCCGGCCAACTCCTCGATCGCCGCCATGGTGACCCCGGCATCCTCGGGACGACCGGGCCCTGGGGAGATCAGGAGCCGATCGGGGGCGAGCCGTCGGATCTCTGCCACGTCGATGGCGTCGTTTCGGTAGACCTCGAGCTCGGCACCGAGCTCGCCCAGCTCCTGGACGAGGTTGTAGGTGAACGAGTCGTAGTTGTCGACGATCAGCACCCGGGTGGCCACGAACCAAGAGGCTAGACGGCGGCGCCGGGGCGGCGGTCCGGGTTGCTAGCGTCTCGTCCCATGGCCAAGTCCCAAGGTGCATCGCAGAAGGGTCGTTCCGCTCGAGGGCGGGCCACCCCCAAGGGTGGAGGCGACCTCGGTCGCTACACCGACGCCGAGTCCTCGGGTCGCTATACCCGGGCGGTCCCCGAGAACAAGAAGGTCAGCCCCCGCTGGTGGCCTTACGTGATGTTGGGCCTCATGCTGCTTGGCGTCCTGATGATCCTGTTCAACTACCTCGGCGTCTTCGGCCAGGCCTCAGGGTGGTACCTCGTCGGTGGCATTGGCCTGATCGGGGGTGGCTTCCTGATGGCCACCGGCTATCGGTGAGCGACGACACCTCGTCGTTCCTCGACCCACTGGGACTCTCCGCACCGGCGCGGCGCGCGCTTCGAAGTGCCGGCATCATCACCAAGGGCGATCTTGGGGCGTGGACCAAGGCGGCACTTCTGGAGCTCCACGGTGTGGGACCGTCCACGATCCCCAAACTGGCCGGCCTGCTGGCCGACGGCTGAGCAGGCGGCCTAGAGCCGCTCGATGATCGTGGCGTTGGCCATGCCGCCGCCCTCGCACATCGTGAGCAGGCCGTAGCGGCCGTTCGTGCGCTCGAGCTCACAGAGCAGGGTGGCCATCAGCTTGGCGCCCGAGGCACCGAGCGGGTGACCGAGTGCGATGGCGCCACCGTTGACGTTGACCTTGTCCATGTCGGGCTTGAGCTCTGCCTCCCAGGCGAGGACCACCGAGGCGAATGCCTCGTTGATCTCGATGAGGTCGATGTCCGAGAGGCTGAGCCCGGCCTTCTCCAGCACCTTGGTGGTGGCCGGGATCGGGCCGGTGAGCATCATGATCGGGTCCACGCCGGCCACGGCCATGGTGTGGATGCGCGCCCGAGGGGTGTAGCCGAGCTCGGCGGCCTTGGTGGCCGACATCAGCAGCACGGCGGAGGCCCCGTCGGTGATCTGCGAGGAGTTCCCGGCGTGGATCTTGCCATCCTCCTTGAAGACCGGCTTGAGCTTGGCCATCGACTCGACGGAGGAGTCGGGACGGATGCCCTCGTCTGCGGTCATCATCTCGCCCGTGAGGTTGCCCTCGAGGTCGCGGATCTCGATCGGGATCAGCTCGTGCTCGAAGCGTCCCTCGGCGGTGGCCCGAGCGGCCTTGACGTGTGAGGAGACGGCGAACTCGTCGAGCTGCTCACGCGAGAGGTTCCAGTTGTCGGCGATCAGCTCGGCCGAGGTGCCCTGCATGACGAGGCCACCGCGGTCCGCGTAGCGCGCGCCGAGGGCGGGTCCGAAGGGGAGCCCCATGCCCGAGACCACGCTCGATCCCATGGGGACGTGCGACATCGACTCGATGCCGGCCGCGATCACGATGTCGTAGGTCCCCGCCATGATGCCCTGGGCGGCGAAGTGGACCGACTGCTGGGAGGAACCGCACTGACGGTCGATGGTCAGCGCGGGCACCGACTCGGGGAAGCCCGCAGCCAAGGTGGCGTTGCGCCCGATGTTGATGGCCTGCTCGGAGACCTGCATGACGCAGCCCATGATCACGTCGTCGACGAGGGCGGGATCGAGCTTGTTGCGCTCGATGAGGGCCTTCAGGGGCTCGGCGGCCAGGTCGACGGCGTGCCAGCCGCTCAGCTTGCCGTTGCGCTTGCCGCCGGGGGTGCGTACTGCATCGACGATGACTGCCTGCTCCATGGGATCCTCCTGATCGGATGTGGCCGCGTGGGGGCCGTCGCAGATCCTACCCGTCGGTAACAAGCGGCGTTCCGGCCCTGAGTGGGGCCCTCGAACTACAGCAGGGACCAGGTGGCGCCGACCGCCTCGAGCGAGGCGTCGAACAGCGCTGCGGCGAGGGCCCGGTCGGTGGCCTGAGCGGACGCACCCACGGGCACGGCGTCACCGAAGAGCTCCATGGGACCCGAGGGGCCCACGTAGCCGCCGGGCGGGATTGCTGGGTCGAGCGCGGCGCGCAAGGTGGGCTCGGCGCCGCGGGACGTGGACTGGGCCACGGTGTCTCCGAGGAAGCTGGCCACCTTGCCGAACAGGGGCTGACGCCCCTTGGCCATGCCGTTCGTCGTGAGCTTCGAGCGAGCGTTGCCCGGATGCGCAGCGCGGATCGACGCCTTGGCGTTCGCCGCGCGGAGGCGACGGTCAGCCTCGAAGCAGAACAGCAGGTTCATCAGCTTGGTCGAGCCGTACGCGGTCATCGGCGCTTGGTCACGGATCTCGAGGGGCCGACGCACGTCGAGCTTGCCGCGCTTGTGCATGATCGAGGAGACCACCACGATCCGGCCACCTGCCGAGTTGATCCTCGGCAGGAGCCCAGCGGTCAGCGCCACGTGACCGAGATGGTTGGCCCAGAGCTGGCGGTTCGCCTGGTCTGGGGTGTTGGGGCCCATGAGTCCCGCGTTGTTGATGAGCAGGTCCACGCGGTCCACGGTGGTGGCGAGATCCTTGATGGCGTCATGCACCGAGTCGAGGCTCTCGAGGTCGAGTTCAACCACGAGGGGCGCGGGACCGGGGCCCAGCGCGACGAGCTGCTTGGCTGCCGCGTCGGCCTTGGCCGCGCTGCGACAGGCCAGCACGACGCGCGCCCCGCGACTGCGCAGTCCCGCGGCGGTGGCGAAGCCGAGGCCGGAGTTCGCACCGGTCACCACGGCGACGCGGCCGTCCATCCAAGGGGCGAGGCCGAGCGACCAGGCCATCAGGCCTTCCCAGCCGGGATGGTGCCGAGGCGACCGGCCTCGAAGTCGGCAAAGGCCTGGCGGATCTCGTCTTCGGTGTTCATCACAAAGGGACCATAGGCGGCCACCTGCTCGCGCAGGGGGGTCCCTCCGAGGAGCAGGAGCTCCCAGGCGCCGTGCCGGGAGTCCTGTGCGGCGTCGGCGCGCAGCGAGATGACCTTGCCGTCGCCGAGAACGGCAAGCTGGCCTGCGCCGAGGGGTACGTGCTCGGGTCCCACTGAGCCTGAACCGCCGAAGGAGTAGACGAGCGCGTTGAAGGTCGGATCCCACGGCACCTCGAGCTCAGCACCGGGCTGCAGCGTGGCGTGGACCATGGTGATCGGGGTATGGGTGATTCCCGGACCGCCGACCCCGGCCACCGAGCCGGCGATGACGCGCACGAGGGCTGCGCCGTCCGGAGAGCTGAGCAGCGTGACCTCGCCCGAGCCGATGTCTTGATAGCGAGGGGCGATCATCTTGTCCTTGGCGGGCAGGTTGACCCAGAGCTGGAAGCCGTGGAACAGACCGCCGCTCACTACGAGGTGCTCGGGTGGTCGCTCGATGTGCAGGATCCCGGCTCCTGCGGTCATCCATTGGGTGTCGCCGTCGCTGATCACTCCACCTCCGCCGATGGAGTCGGCGTGCTCGAAGATCCCTTCGAGGATGTAGGTGACGGTCTCGAAGCCGCGGTGGGGATGCCACGGTGTCCCCTTGGGCTCGCCGGGGCCGTAGTCCACCTCGCCCATCTCATCCATGTGGATGAACGGATCGAGAGCGGCGTAGGGGACGCCAGCGAAGGCCCGTTTGACGGGGAACCCCTCTCCTTCGAAGCCGCTCGGGGCCACCGTGCGCGAGACGACGCCGCGACGGGGTGACTCGGGTCGAGGTCGCTCGATCCGGGGGAGGGCGAGTGGATTCTCGGGAGTGACCGCAGGCATGGCTCAGATCCTCTTGTCGACGACGCCTCTGAGCCTAGAGGGAGCCTTGTGTCTGGGGGCCTAGGGAACGTAGGCGCCGAGGAAGGCCAACAGGGCGTAGGCCACCATGCCGCATGAGCTGAGAAGCAACACCGGCAGCGCCACGCGCTCGGAGCGGATCAGGGTGCCGCCCACGAGCAGAAGGGGGAATGCACTGAGTGCATAGCGCTCGAACGAGTCGAGGTTGGTCCCGCTCAACGCGGCGAGCAGCACCCCGGCGGCGAAGAGGCCGTAGGCGAGGGGGAGTCTGCGGAAGCACAGGATCAACAGCAGCAGACTGAGAATGATCCATGGCACGTGCAGCGCGGTGCCCACGTGGCCGTGGAAGAGCTCGCGCAGCGCGTCATAGGCCACGGCCAGGGGATTCGACAGCCCCCCATGGGCCCCCTGGGCGGTCTGGGAGCGGAAGGGCAGGAGCCAGTCCCCGAAGGCCGAGGCCACCCAGGCGAGATAGATCCCGGTACCGAGCAGTGGGCTGAGGACCGAGGCGCCGCGTGCAACCTTGGCCTTGGTCGCCGCCGCATCGAATCCGTGGAGTCCGTAGACCACGGCCGGGAGGATGAGGACGATCCCGAGGGGTCGGGTCAGCCCGGCCAGCACGCCGAAGAGCGAAGCCCACCAGAACGAGCCGCGTCGCCAGGCGAGGAACGCCGCCAACACGAAGCACAGCAGCAGCGACTCGGCGTAGCCCATGACGAGGACGAAGGAGGCGGGTGCCAGACAGAGCAGCCACACCGCACGTGACGCCGAACGCTCGTCGAGCTCGGCGCGCGCGAGCAGGTAGAGCAGGACTGCGGCAAGAAGGCTGGCCAGGTTGGCCACCACCACGCCGAGCAGCGTGACTGACACACCGCTGAGGAGGTGGCCGACGTGGAGCAACTCGGGGAACAGGGGGAAGAACCGTGTTCCCGAATGAGGGAGCGAGCCGTAACCGTCCCGGGCGATGGCCACGTACCAGCTGGCGTCCCAGCTGCTCAGGCCTTGATGGGCGGCATCGATGGCCTTGGTCGAGCGGACGTCGACGTGGCTGACGAGATAGCGGGCCAGGCCCAGTGCCGTCCCGGTGAGCACGCGGGCCACCAGCCAGGGAACCCAGACCACGGCCAACGCGACGCGCAGGGTGGGCCACAGCGAACTGATGGATCTCGTTGATCTGACTGACTGCTCGCCGGCCATGTCCCCTCTTTAATCGGGTACGAACCTACTAAGGGAAGATCGCCCACGAGTAGAACTCGAAGGCACTGAGCACCACCCAGCCCGCCAGCGTGCAGCCGAACAGGATCTTGTAGGCCCGCCCTTCGAACCTCAGCGCCCAGGCCACGATGACGGGGAAGGCCAGCAGGATGAAGCGTGGCCGCACCCCGACGGGCCGCGAGATGGTGATGAGCCCCACCGAGAGCACGGCGTAGGCCAGCATGACCGCGGGTTGGTGCTGGCGGAACGCCCACCACAGGCCGAAGCCCACGACCACGAAGCCCATGATGAGCAGGTCGATGGTCTTGTACGCGCGGATCGGGTTCGAGAAGAACACGTCGAGGACATGGAGCGGATAGCGCGCTGAAGGGTAGGAGTGCCATCCACCTTCTTCGGTTCGTCGCCAAGAGTTCCACGAGCCGGTGTGGATCTGCAGGAACACGAGGTAGCTCAGCGCACCCAAGGGGCTGAGCACCGGGGCCAGCAGCGACCGCCAGTCGCGTTCGGTCCAGATGGAGCGAAGGGCGATGAATCCGAGAGCCGCGCACAGCGCAAGGGCTGCTGGCGAGGCCGCAGTGGCCACCGCGGCGAGGAGTCCGGCAGCCACCCAGCGCCTCTCGATGGCGGCCGCGAGGCTGAGCGCGGTGAAGGTGATGATGAGGCCTTCGGCGTAGACCATCGAGAACACGAAGGTTCCTGGGAAGACGCAGAACAGCAGAGCGGCGCGTAACGCGTCGGTGCGCGGACGGAACTTGGCCACCAGAACCCCGACGCTGAGGACGGCGGCGAGACCACTCACGACAGAGATCAGGACGCCGCAGACCGAATAGGGAAGGAACGTCACCGTGTGCAACATGCGAATCAAGAGCGGCAGGAGGGGGAAGAACGCGATGGTGTTTGGCTGGACCACACCGTTGACCACCTCGAGGTGTGCGGGGTAGCCGTGCATCGCCGCCTGGAGGTACCAGGCCGAGTCCCAGCGAGTCAGCTTGTTGAGCAGGCCCTCATGCGTGAAGGGATTGAGGCAGATGAGCACCACGAGCACCGCGCCGCGCAGCGCGAGGTACCACCAGAGGACGGGCTTCAACCAGGCGAGTCCCCTCACGCGCGTCGCGAGCGTCATCGAGTCAGTCGACACGGGGACCCAGCAGGCTCAGGGGACGCGGGGGACGGGTCAGCCAGATCACGCCGACGACGAGCAGCGGCACGACCCAGAGGTAGGAGTGGCCGGTGAGCGCCGGTGTGCCCTGCGCGCCGACCAGGAGGACCGGAACGGCCGCCACCACGGCCAAGGCGCGCGAGCGCTGGGCGCCGGTGGCGGCCAGCAGGCACAACCCCCAGGTCAGGTACCAGGGCCACAAGGTGGGCGAGCCCACGGCGAGGACCATCAACGCGACCCCAGTCACCCTGACCCAGTTGAACCGGCGGACTTCGACAAGCAGCCACACGATGACGCCCACGCTCAGTACGGAGACGAGTGCGCGGATCACGCTGACGACGTCACGCGTGGCGACGTCGATGCCGAGGAGGTGGAGCGCGCCAGCGAGGAAGGTGCCCAGCGCCACCGATGGTGTTGCCAGAGTGCGCAACTGGGTGGGAATCGACAGAGCGGACGGTGAGAGCCAACCGAAGCCGAAGGTGGCGAGGAGCGTGAGGCCGACAGCGACCGACGCCATCACGGCCACGGTGCCACCGAGGAGCTGGAGGCGCCCAGAGCGCTCGCGCCACAATCGCTGGACGAGCGGCACGCCCACCACGCTGAGCGCGGGCATCTTGATGGTGGCCGCTGCCGTTCCCACACTGACGCCGAAGAGCCAGCGTCCGCTGATGATCAGGCAGGCGGCACCCACCATGAAGGCGAGCATGAGCGCGTCGTTGTGACCCGAGGCGAAGAACGAGATCACGAACAGGGGGCTGAGGACTCCCAGCCAGACGGCTTGTCCGGGGTCGAATCCGAGCTTCGTGGCCAGACGGCCCACGAAGACGAGGAGGAGGACCATCCCGACCACGGCGGGTAAGCGGGCGACGACGACTTGGGTGAAGAGCGAATGCCCCCCGATCCGGGCGGTGATCTCGGTACTCGCTGCGGCCACCGGTCCATAGGGCGCAGGGGTGTCACGCCAGACCGAGGCGATCCCGGCCAGCACCGGATCGTTCCCAAGGATCTGGGGGGAGGTCACGTAGGGGTTGTGCCCACCCTTGGCGATCAGGCCCTGGGCCACATAGGAGTAGAGGTCTCGACTGAACAGCGGTGGCCCAAGCACCAAGGGGGTGCCCCAGGCTGCGAGCGCTGCCCATCGAGCCCACGGGCGAAGGAGCCCGGCGCGTGCCGCGGGGCTCAGGAGGAGCCAACCGAGCACCAGGAGGCCGAGGCCGACGTAGAACCAGATGAGCGCGGTGGTGTGGGAGCAGTTGATCTCGAACCACCAGGCACGGGTCGTACCCGTGAGACCGTCGTTTGGAAGGGCCAGCGCACCGACGACCGTGCCGAAGAGTGCCAGGAGCACCGAACCGAGCATTCCGACGACGAGGCCGATGAGGGTCAGCATTCGCTCGCGGGTGATGCTCATTGACCGTCTCTCGTCTGCGCTCGGGACTCGCGGCGCGTTCTTGGTCCAAATCGTATCGAACCCCGCCTCCCTGCTGGCGCTGGACTGAGGTCTTCGAAAGGGCTGCGTCGATAGGTGAGTAGGGTGCGGCGATGACCGAGAACCGCTCTACTGCTCGTCGTGAGCGATTCTCAGAGCTCCTCAAGGATGCCCATCTCAATCAGTGGTGGTTCGCGTTCACCACGGTCACGGTCACGGTCCTCGTGGCCTTCGTGCTCTGGTACACGCATCTGCCGAGCTACCTCGAGCACTACCCGGTTCGCTGGTGGTTCTTCGTCGGCGCCGTCTTGATCATCCCGCTGCAGTTCGTCGGCTACGCCATGGCACTGCGGAACGCCTCGACGAATCATCTCGGTTTCGGACCGGTCCTCGCCCTTGAGGTGGGCGAGTCGGTCACGGCGATGGCCACGCCCGAGTCGGTCGGTTCGTTCGCGCTCTCGATGCGTTTCTTGAAGCGCGCCGGACTGGACACGACCTCCTCGGTGGCAGCGGTGGGACTCGCCTCGTTCGTCACCTCGATGGTGGCGGTGATCGTCCTGCCGATCGCCGTGATCCTGGCGGCGTCGACCATCAACTACTCACAGCTCAAGAGCGATGTGCCGTCGGGGATGTGGGAGATCATCCTCGGTGTCATCGCCGTGGCGGTCTTCGTCACCGTACTCATCAAGGCACCCACGGTCCGCCAGCGAGTGATGAAGTCGCTGCACTCGGGTGGGGAGTATCTCCGTCAGGTCATCCGTGAGCCGCGTCGATCACTGTTGATTGGCAGCGCAGAGCTCGTCACGCTGATCGGCGAAGTGGGCGCACTCTCCCTGCTGGTGCTCGGTGTGCGCCAGCACGCCAACATCCCCGCGCTGATCGTGATCGTGTTGGTGGCCTCCACCGCGTCCTCGGTGGTGCCGATCCCCGGGGGCCTCGGTGCGCCTGAGGCGATCCTGGTGGCTGGTCTCGCCTCGTTGGGCGTTGAGCACAAGGCGGCATTGATCGCCGCAGTCAGCTACCGGCTGCTCTCCTATTGGATTCCGCCGTTGCCGGGATTGGTGTGCCTGCGTTGGCTGGCACACACCGATCGGCTCTAGCGGCGCTCGCTTCGTCCGTCAGTCGGCGGGCCAGACGGGGCCCGGGTCGCCGGCGGCGAAGTCCTCGACCATCTGGTGGCAGATGTCGTCGGTGTACTGCACTGGAGGCGACTTCATGAAGTAGGAGGACGGGCCGAGCAGCGGGCCGCCGATGCCCCGGTCGAGCGCGAGCTTGGCGCAGCGAACGGCGTCGATGATCACACCACCGGAGTTCGGCGAGTCCCACACCTCGAGCTTGAGCTCGAGGTTCAACGGCACGTCACCGAAGTTGCGGCCCTCCATGCGGATGTAGCACCACTTGCGGTCCTGGAGCCACGGGACGTGGTCCGAGGGGCCGATGTGGACGTCGTCGGGACCGAGGTTCGAGTGCTGGATCTGCGAGGTCACCGCCTGAGTCTTCGAGATCTTCTTCGACTCAAGGCGATCACGGTCCAGCATGTTCTTGAAGTCCATGTTGCCGCCGACATTGAGCTGGTAGGTGTGATCGAGCTCAAGGCCGCGGTCCTCAAAGAGGCGGGTCAGCACCCGGTGGACGATGGTGGCGCCCACCTGGGACTTGATGTCGTCACCCACGATGGGAACGCCGGCCTCACGGAACTTGCGGGCCCACTCGGGGTCCGAGGCGATGAACACCGGGATGGCGTTGACGAAGGCCACGC
>CAWUMT010000004.1:0-18240 GCA_963923735.1 uncultured Acidimicrobiales bacterium | reverse complement strand
GTATAAGAGACAGACACCGGGATGGCGTTGACGAAGGCCACGCCAGCGTCGATGGCGGCCTGGGCGTAGAAGCGCTGGGCCTCCTCGGAACCCACGGGGAGGTAGGAGACAAGCACGTCGGCACCGGAGTCCTTGAGGGCGGCGACCACGTCGACGGCTTCGGCGGGGGACTCGTCGATCATGGCCCGGTAGTACTTGTTGAGCCCATCGAGGGTGGGTCCACGCAGCACGTTGACCCCAGTCGAGGCCACGTCGGAGAACTTGATGGTGTTGTTCTGGCTGGCGAAGATCGCCTTGGAGAGGTCCTGTCCGACCTTGGCGGCGTCCACATCGAAGGCGCACACGAACTCGAGGTCCGAGCAGTGATAGCCACCGAGGGTGACGTGCATCAGGCCCGGGACGATGTCGCCGTCCTTGGCGTCCTTGTAATAGGTCACGCCCTGGATGAGCGAGCTTGCGCAGTTGCCGACGCCGGCGATTGCAACCTTGATGGAACCCATGATTTCTCCTTGCTGTGGTCCGCGCCCGTTCAGGCGCTGGCCTTCCGTGCCGCAGAGGGTTCTGCAGCTGTCTCGGTCTTGTTGGTCGATTCGGTGGCTGCTCGCTCCGCAGCGATGAGCTCGTCGAGCCAGCGGATGTCGCGCGCCACGCCGTCGGCCGCGTGGTCGACCACGCTCTTGGCGTAGTGGTCGAGCTCACCTGCGGGCTCGACCTCGTCCATTTGGCTCAGGAGCTGGGCCCGACGGCGTTCGAGCAGGTTGAGGCGTGCGCTGGTGTCGAGGTGGCGCGCGAACGACCAGCGCAGGCCGAACGTCTTGGCGTCCTCGGCACCGCCGGGGGCGGCGAGGAGCGCAGCGAACTGGGCGCGACCTTGTTCGGTGATTCGGTAGACCTTCTTCGAGCGGCGTGACTTGGCCCCTCCGAAGCGCCGGGTGCGCGCAGCAGCACGCTCGCCGGCCAAGGATCCCGTGGAGGGCAGAGAGGCCACCGGCTCGTCGCCCCCCTCGATCACCTCGACGTCTCCGGCCTTCTCGAGCTTGGCGAGGGCGGGGTAGAGCGATCCGTAGGAGATGTTGGCCACCAGGCCGATCTGCGCTCGGACTCGGCGACGGATCTCATAGCCATGGAGGTCACCCTCATCGAGGAGGCCCAGGATGGCGAGATCGATCACGATTCCAATATATCAGTCCGATATAGCGGACGAGTGCATGAGTGAGCCCCGAGTGCGCCGAACTGCCCCAGAAGGCCAGAGGGCTAGGGTTTCGCTCGTGAGCCCCCGAGCCACCTCCTCGGTTCCCGAAGCCTCGGTTGAGTACCGGCTGCTGCGCGACGGCGTGGCCAAGGCGGTCCGGCTTGGCAAGGTGGCTCGAGAGGACGTCTGTGACGCTCACCCCGAACTTCTGCGGGCGGCCACGAACATCGGTCGGTCCACCGGCGAGGCCTGCCCGGTCTGCGACGCGGAGTTCACCCGCGAGGTGACCTACGTCTTCGGGGCCAAACTTCCCGCGGGCGGTACGTGCCCGACCACCAAGACCGAGCTCAATCGCCTCCTGCGGCGTGACGAGCCGGTGCAGGCCTACACGGTTGAGGTGTGCACCACGTGCAAGTTCCACCACCTTCTTCGGCGCTATCCAGGTGGCGGCGCAGAGCCCCGCGCGAAGCGGTCGACCTCATGAGCACCACCCGGCGCACCACCGTGCCGGCGGTCCGACACACCAAGGTGGCCCACGGTGCCGAGCCCCTGGTGATGATCACGGCCTACGACGAACCATCCGCGCGCTTCGCTGATGCTGCCGGCGTGGACCTCATCTTGGTGGGGGACTCTGTGGCCAACGTTGTCCTGGGCCGGCGCGACACGCTGTCGATGACCATCGAGGCGATGGCGCATCACACCGAGGCGGTGGCTCGTGCGGAACCCCAGGCTCTCATCGTCGGTGACCTGCCCTGGATGAGCTACCACCTCTCGACTGAACAGGCGGTGGTCTCCGGTGCTGCGCTCATCCGCGCCGGCGCGGGTTGCGTGAAGCTCGAAGGTGGTGTGAATCGCGTCGACAAGGTCCGCGCGCTGCTTGACGCGGAGATCCCGGTGATGGGGCACCTGGGTCTCACCCCACAGTCGGTTCACGCCATGGGCGGGATGCGCGTGCAGGCCAAGGATGCCGAGGCGGCGGATCGTCTCATCGAAGGAGCGCAGGCCCTCGAGGCTGCGGGCTGCTTCGCCATCGTGCTCGAAGGTGTTCCCGACGTCCTCGGAGCCAAGGTGACCGAAGAACTCTCGATCCCCACGATCGGCATCGGTGCTGGGGCAGGGACCGACGGTCAGGTCCTCGTGTTCCATGACCTGCTGGGCATGGGGAGGTTTTCCCCACCCAAGTTCGTCCGGCGCTACGCAGAGATCGGCGAGGCGATCACCTCGGCGCTCTCGGCGTTCACCCAAGACGTCCGTTCCGGGGCGTTCCCTGGCGCTGAGGAGTCCTACGGAGCCTCTGACGAGCTCCGTACGCATCTCGAAGGCTGAGACCCCCTGTTCAGTGGCTCTTTTCGGGTCTGAGATCCCGTGGTCTAGAGTGTTTCTCCCTCCTCCTTCTCGAAGGGGGAGTCACAACTGAATGAAACCCTGCGCTGCGAGATCCGCAGCGCCCGGCCCTCACGATGGAGGGTCGGTCCGGAGGGAGGTACATATGCGCCACTACGAAGGCGTCATCATCTACGACCTTGCCGTCGAGCCCCAGGCCATGCAGGGCCACCTCGACAAGGCACTTGAGGTCATCACGAGCAACGGTGGCTCGGTCGACGGCATCGACCGTTGGGGTCGCCGTCCCTTCGCCTACGAGGTGAAGCACAAGCGCGAGGGCTACTACGTCATCGTCAGCTTCCGCTCCGAGACCCAGGGCCTCGACGCCCTGCACCGTGAGCTGTCCCTGGCCGACGAGGTCCTGCGTCACAAGCTCATCCGCATCCCCGACCACGTCGCCGCCGAGCGCGCGGCCGTCGCCTCCTGAGCTGAGGAGCATCGATGGCTGACAACACGATCACTCTGGTCGGGAACATCACCCGTGACCCAGAGCTTCGGTTCCTGAACAACGGGCAGGCCACGACGACCTTCGGGCTCGCCGTGAACCGCCGTTGGCAGAACCGCCAGACCCAGGAGTGGGAGGAGCAGACCTCCTTCTTCGACATCGTCTGCTGGCGCGAGATGGCCGAAAACGTGGCCGAGTCCCTCACCCGTGGTTCACGGGTGATCGTGACCGGTCGCCTCGAGCAGCGTTCCTGGGAGACCCAGGAGGGCGAGAAGCGCTCGAAGATCGAGGTGGTGGCTGATGAGGTCGCCCCGTCACTCCGCTGGGCCACCGCGCAGGTGACCCGCAACGAGCGCGGTGGTCAGGGTGGCGGCAACAGCCGTCCCGCCCCGTCCCAGCGCGCCGTCCCCAACTCTGACAACTACGACAACGAGGAGCCCTTCTAATGGCACGGACCCCCAACCGCAACGCAAAGCGGTCGCCGAAGGACCTGAACCGGCGGATCAAGAAGAAGCCGTGTCAGTTCTGCCGCGACAACACGACCTACATCGATTACAAGGACTTGAACACGCTCAAGAAGTTCATGTCCGACCGCGGGAAGATCCGTGCCCGTCGGGTGACGGGCAACTGCGAGCAGCACCAGCGCGACATCGCCGAGGCGATCAAGACCGCTCGTGAGCTCGTGTTGCTGCCCTACACCCAGCGCACGGTGACCGAGCGTCCTCAGGGACGCCGTGGCCCCCGCGACGACCGCGGCCCTCGTGAGGACCGTGGCGAGCGCGACGAGTCGGCCTCCAGCGAGGAGTTCGAGGGCGACGAGGAACTGATCGAGATCGACGAGGAGATCGTCGTCGAGGTCGAGGCAGCTGACGAGACTCCCGAGGAGGCGTGATGAAGGTTCTGCTCCGAGAGGACATCAAGGGCGTCGGCCGCCGCGGTGACATCGTCAAGGTGTCTGACGGCTACGCCCGCAACTACCTGTTCCCCGAGGGCAAGGCTCTCGAGGCCACCGAGTCGATGTCGGCACAGTCCGAGTCGATGAAGAAGGCTCGCTCCGCTCGTGATGCCAAGGACCGTGAGACCGCAGAGGCCCAGGCCTCCACGCTCGCCGGCGCCGTGATCGGCATCCCGGCACGCGCCGCGGCAGGGGGTCGACTCTTCGGCTCCATCGGCCCGGCTGAGGTGGTCGCAGCGATCGCCGAGCAGAAGGGGATCGAGCTCGACGCTCACAAGGTGATCATGGTTGAGCACTTGAAGGAGGTCGGTTCGGCCGAGGTGACCCTTGAGCTCTTCGATGACGTCGTGGTGCCCGTGGGCATCGAGGTAATCGCCAAGGGCTGAGCACCGCTCAGAAGATCAGAAGTCCGCACGAAGGGCGCCCGAACGGGCGCCCTTCGGCGCGTCCGGGCCCGATTTGGCCTGGCTGTCACACCCCCCGGCAAGGATGCGGGCTGTGGAGAACTGCACGACTTACCCACACCTTGTCCAGAGTCAAAGCGGAGAAATTCACCGCTTTGCCTGCTTCCGTCCCCCAGCCCAGATCAGCGACAGTTAGGGACATGGTCCAGGCCTTCGACGACGCACGCCCTCGCCAGCTCCGGCCGGCCACGCCCCAAGGGCCCAGAGTTCCCCCACACGATCTCGACGCGGAGCAATCGCTACTCGGAGCGATGCTCCTCAGCAGCGACGCGATCTCCATCGCGCTCGAGAAGTGCTCGGCAGAGGACTTCTACAAGCCCACCCACGGCAACATCTTCGCCGCCATCGGACGTCTCTATGAGCGCGGTGAGCCGGTCGACGTAGTCACCGTCACCGATGAGTTGCGCCGATCCCTCACCCCCGACCTGGTGGGCGATCCCGCGGACCTCGTGGCGCTGTCGAGTTCGACCCCGTCGGTGGCCAATGCGTCGCACTATGCGGAGATCGTCTTCGAGCTCGCGCTGCTGCGCAGGATGGTCGTCGTCGCAGGAGAGATCTCAGACCTCGCGTACTCGAAGCCCTCCGACGTGATCGCCGCGGTCGATGAGGCCGAGCAGAAGATGCTCGAGATCTCCGATGCGCGCTCTGCCGACTCGCTTGCCTCACTCGACGACTTGCTCGGCGCGTCACTTGCCCGCATCGAAGAGCTCGCGCAGCACTCGGAGGCCATCACCGGAACCGCAACGGGGTACCTCGATCTCGACAAGTTGCTGGCAGGTCTGCAGAAGCAGTCACTCTCGATCGTCGGCGCGCGACCCGCCATGGGTAAGACGGCGTTCGCGCTTGGCATGCTCACCCACGTCGGCGCCACGCTGCAGAAGCCAGCGCTGCTCTTCTCCCTTGAGATGAGCCACCTTGAGCTGACCCAGAGGATGCTGGCCTCGGAGGCTCGCGTCGACGCTCAGAAGATGAAGACCGGCCGGCTGGGTGATTCGGACTGGGACCGTGTGGTTCGCGCGGTGACCAAGCTGTCGGACTCGCCGATCTACATCGATGACAACCCTCGGCTCACGGTGATGGACATCCGGGCCCGAGCCCGACGGATCAAGAAGGCCCATGGGGAGCTCGGCATCGTGGTGATCGACTACCTCCAGCTGATGACGAGCCGCTCGAGTGCGGAGAACCGCCAGGTCGAAGTCGCTGAGATGTCCCGAGGCCTCAAGATCCTGGCCCGTGAGCTCGACTGCCCGGTGGTGGCGCTCTCTCAGCTCTCCCGTGGCCTCGAGGCCCGCTCGGACAAGCGGCCCATGCTCTCGGACCTCCGAGAGTCAGGTTCACTGGAGCAGGACGCCGACGTGGTGCTCTTCCTCTACCGAGACGAGGTCTACGACCCCGAGGCACCTCCTGAGCGCCGTGGTACCGCTGAGGTAATCCTGGCCAAGCATCGAAACGGCCCCACCGGCACGATCAACCTGGCCTTCCTCGGTAACTACGCCCGGTTCGACAACATGGGCCAGGGCCTCTAGCTCAGAGCACACTTCCCTGCGTGGGAGCGAGGGTACGAAGATGCGCCCCCACGATGTCGCGAACGAGCGAGGCGTCCAGGCGCTGCTCGTTCGTGAGGATGTGCAACGACAACCCGTCGATCAAGGCCTGAATTCGCCGGGCCTCGAGGTCGAGATCCAGCGACGCGTCCAAGACCCCGTTGGCCACGAGGAGCTCGAGCCCATCTCGATAGTCCTTGAGCAGCGACCCGTTGAACGCGTCGAGCACGCCGGCGACCTCAGTGCTCTGGATCCCCTCGAGCATCAGCATCAACCAGACCTCGGCTTGGCGGCGACGGGTCGGGGTGGTGGGCACGGCGATGCTGAGTGCGTCGATCGCCGTCTCGAGGCACGGCTGAGCCAGGAACTCCGCCTTGGCTGCTCCGTTGACCTGGACGACCACCTGTTCGGCTGCCGCCATGAGGATCGCCAATCGGTGGGGGAAGTAGTACGCAACGTTGGTCTTCGAGACCCTCGCCTCGGCAGCGATCGTGCGGATCGAAAGGCTCCCGGCCCCGTCTCGTTCGACCACACGCCAGAGCGCTTCAAGCAACTCTTGGCGTCGCAGGTCGTGATCGACGTACTTCGGCACGTTTCTCAATCTAGTGACGAATCAACAAGGGAGATCGAGGTCCATTCGAGGAGCTCCCTCGACCTTCGTTCAGAAGGGACCATCGCGCCTCACGCGCTAGATGGCCATGAACCCGTGAACCGCTGGATCAGTGATACCCACTGGGGTATCATGAAGGGGCGAAGTCAACCAAAGGAGTGCCCTATGAAATCGAACATGGGAACCACCGACCGGATCGTCCGAGCAGCCATCGCCGTCGTGGCCGTGATTCTGGCCCTCACTGTCGGTGGTGGGTGGGGAATCGTCTTCTGGATCGTGGCGGCGATCATGGCGCTGACCACCGTGGTCGGCTTCTGCCCGCTCTACGCACCGTTCAAGTTGTCCACTCGAGCCAAGAAGTAGGAGTCAGCGATCATGGAGATCCCTGAGGAGATCGTCGACGATCTTCGCAAGCGCCTTCGGCGAGTCGAGGGTCAGGTGCGCGGGGTCGAGGCGATGTTGGCCGATGGTCGCGAGTGCCGCGACGTTGTCACCCAGCTCTCTGCAGCGACCCGAGCCCTTGAGCAGGTGGGATTCCGCCTGGTGGCCTCAGGTCTGACCTACTGCCTCCAGCATCCCGAGGACGCGAAGGCCTCTGGCTATGACCTCGATGAGGTCCAGAAACTCTTCACCAAGATCTCCTGATCAAGGGTTGCATATACCCCCCGGGGTATCTAACATAACGGGATGGATCACACCTCACCCGTTGCTCAGCCCCCTGTACTGACCACCCCCGGACCACTTGGGCGCCTCGGTCGGTGGACTGCCACGCACAAGCGGATCGTCCTTGCCCTCTGGGGGATCCTGCTCATTGTGATGCTGGCCTTCGCGCCCTCGGTGGAGACCGCACTGAGTGGAGCCGGGTGGCAGGCCGATGGATCACAGTCCGTCGCCGTGCGAGAGCTCGCCATGAAGCACTTCGGCGGGATGGCCTCCTCCTCGATCCAGGTGGTGGTCCATTCAGATCAGTCCCTCAATGACGCGACGGGTCAGAAGAAGATCGCCGCAGCGGAGGCGATTCTCTCGGCAGATCCACGGATCACCGAGGTCGTGCCACCCCAGCCCGGAGCGACGATCAACCCCTCAGGCACCACGGCGATCATCTTGGCCGGGGCGGGAGCGGACACGAACCAGATGGTCCGAGTCGCCGATGACCTCAAGGCCGACCTCTCGGCACTCTCTGGCAATGGTGTGACGGTGACCGCCACGGGATCCTCGGTGCTCTGGAGTGATTTCAACACGGCCAATCGCACCGCGATGATGAAGTCGGAGATGTTCTCCTGGCCAGTGACCATGGCGATTCTCGTGATCGCCTTCGGGTCGCTTGTGGCCGCCGGCCTTCCGCTCCTCCTCACCATCGTCAGCTTGCTGGCCTCGGCGGGCATGCTTTCGTTGCTGACGCACGTCACCCCGATCTCGATCTGGGCGATGAACTTCGCGCTGATGTTCGCGTTGGCTCTTGGCATTGACTACGCCCTGTTCATCGTCGTGAGATTCCGAGCCGCACACTTTGGCCATGACCATGGCGTCGTTCATTCGGTAGCCGAGACCATGGACACAGCAGGCAAGGCAGTTCTGTTCTCGGGTCTCACCGTCCTCATCTCGCTCACTGCGGTGATGCTGGTTCCCTCTCCGGCCTTCCGATCAATGGCCGGAGGCATCATGATCGCCGTGGTCTTCATCCTGTTGGCCACGCTCACGTTGCTGCCGGTGGTGTTGGCCAAATTGGGCGACAAGGTCGATGCACTTTCGCTTCCTTGGGTCCACGCAGGCGAGCATCGCTCCAAGCGATTCGAAGCGTGGGGTGAGCGTCTGTGGCGGCATCCCAAGCGCTGGGGAGCCCTTGCGCTGGTGATCTTGATCGCCCTCGCCCTGCCCATCATCGGGATGAAGACCAACATGCCCTCGATCAAGGTGGTGCCACCCGATGCGAGTTCTCGTGTGGGCTACGACCTGGTGCAGGCCAACTTTGGACCCGGTGCACCGGGCCAACTCCAGGTTCTCGTGCCTGCATCAGAGATGAACCAGGCGACCGCAGTCCTCAAGGCGGACAAGGGGATCGCCATGGTCCAGCCGCCCACGCCCGGGAAGGGAACCGATCTGGTGATGATCGCAGCGGTTCCGACCACGGATCCATCCTCAGACGCGATGGGAACGACCATCGATCGACTTCGCGCTGAGCTGCCTCCGGGTTCGATGGTGGGGGGAGCAGCGGCAGAGAACCACGATCTCCAAGCACTCCTCACCAAGATGACCCCGGTGGTGATGAGTGTGGTTCTTGTGCTCGGCTTCCTCCTCCTGTTGATCGCGCTGCAGGCCCCGCTGATCTCGCTGCTCGGTGTGATCACGTCCCTGCTGGCGACCGCAGCAGCGTTCGGCGTGGCGCGCCTGATCTTCCAGGACGGATGGCTCCATGGCGTGCTTGGATTCACGCCCCAGGGGTTTCTCGATGCGTGGGGTCCGATCTTCTTCTTCGCCATGATCTTCGCCATCTCGATGGACTACACCGTGTTCCTCTTGGCGTCGGCCAAGGAGCACTGGGAGCGCTCCGGTGACCCCAAGGAGGCGATGATCGGTGGAATCGCGCACTCAGGTCGAGTGATCTTCGCAGCGGCCGCGGTGATGGTGGCGGTGTTCTTCACCTTCGCGTTGTCCGGTCCGCTGCCACCTAAGGAGATGGGCATCATCCTCGGCATTGCGGTCCTGCTCGATGGCCTGCTCGTCCGTCTGCTGCTGTTGCCCGTGCTGCTGCGTCTGACGGGAACTGCCGCATGGGCGGAGCCTGCATGGCTCAAGAAGGTCTTGCCGAGGATCTCCTTCGCCCACGACTGAGCGTCTGAACGCGACACTGCCGGGGCACTCGCCCCGGCAGTGTCGGTGTTCTTTGTTGCTCGACGAGCTGTGCTCAGCTCACTTGGGCTGCAGACGGGCTCCTGCGTCGAGGCGGATGCACTCGGCGTTCATGTAGGAGTTGGTGAGCAGCTCGACAGCCATCGAGGCGAATTCGCCAGCGAAACCGAGGCGCTTGGGGAAGAGCACGTCGCGAGCCAAGTGCTCCTTCATGGCCTCGGAGGCCTCGCCCTCTCCGTAGATCGGCGTGTCGATGAGGCCCGGGAGGATGGTGTTGACGCGCACGCCGACGACGGCGAGGTCGCGGGCCATCGGAAGGGTCACACCGACCACGCCACCCTTGGACGAGGAGTAGGCGACCTGACCGGTCTGGCCGTCCTCTGCAGCGAGGGAGGCGACGTTGACGATCGCCCCGCGCTCACCATCAGCGTCGGGCGTGTTGTGGGACATCCCCGTGGCAGCGAGACGCGCCATGTTGAAGGTGCCCACCAGGTTCACCTCGAGGACCTTGCGGTAGGCATCCAGCGGGTGGGCGCTGGCGTACTCGCCATCCTTGCCGATGGTCCGAGCGACCCAGCCGATTCCGGCGGAGTTCACGAGCGACCACAGCGGCGCAGCGGCGCGTGCGGCCTCGACGGCGGCGATGCCGTCCTCCTCGGAGGCGACGTTGCACTTCGAGAAGGTGCCGCCGATCTCTGCAGCCAGGGCCTTGCCCTTCTCTTCGTTGAGGTCGGCAACGACCACGTGGGCGCCCTTGGAGGCGAGCAGGCGTGCCGTGGCCTCGCCGAGGCCGGAGGCGCCACCGGTGACGATGGCGGAGGTTCCGTCGAGCTTCATCATGAAGAAGTCCTTTCGTGTGGGCCCGGGAACGAGCCGAGGATCAGTCTGCCCTACCGGACCGCTCCGTTCCAAGGGCCCAGGGCCTCGGCCTAGGTTGGGGAGGTGCCCGGCCCCTATGACCTCGAGCTGGCGGAACTCGCCACCCTGCTCAAGGACGAGCCGGCCTATCGCTCACGGCAGGTCTTCGACGCACTCCATCGTGAGTTCCGGACCTTCGAGGAGATGACCACCCTCCCCAAGGACCTGCGCGCTCAACTGGCGGCTGAGCTCCCCGCCGCACTCTCGGTGGAGACCGAGTCGCGCTCGGAGGACGGCGAGACCATCAAGTGGGCCCTCCGCCTCGATGACGGCTCGCTGATCGAGACGGTCCTGATGGCCTATGAGGATCGGGTCACTGCCTGCATCTCGACCCAGGCGGGTTGTGCGATGGCCTGTTCGTTCTGCGCCACCGGCCAAGGAGGCTTTGCCCGTCATCTGCGCACCGGCGAGATCGTCGAGCAGGTGGCACTGGCCGCCCGGGCGGCTGCGCCGCGTCGGCTCTCCAACCTCGTCTTCATGGGGATGGGCGAACCGCTGGCCAACTACGACCGCACCTTGGCCGCAGTGCGGCGCATCAATGAGGCCATCGGGATCGGGGCTCGCAAGATGACCATCTCGACAGTCGGGATCGTCCCGGGCATCAAGCGACTCGCCGCGGAGGATATCGAGGTGGGCCTCGCAGTCTCGCTGCACTCAGCGAACGATCAGCGCCGTAATGAGCTCGTCCCCATCAACAAGCGCTATCCCCTCGGCGTGTTGGCTGAGGCGTGCGAGGAGTACGTCGAGTCCACCCATCGCCGACTCACCTTCGAATGGGCGCTCATCGACTCCGTCAATGACACCGACACCGACGTGGACGAGCTCACCCGCTACGCACGACCCCTCGGAGCTCATGTGAATCTCATCCCCTTGAATCCGACCCCCGGCTACCTCGTGCGGGGATCGACGCCAAAGCGGGTCGAAGAGTTTGCCGATCACCTTCGAAGCGAGGGGATCAACGTAACGATCCGCAACACTCGGGGCCGTGACATCGACGCGGCCTGCGGACAGCTGGCTGCACGCCAGAGCCTCAAGGTCAGGTCCTCCCGAGCAGACTGAGCGTCGCCGGATCTCGAACGTTCTCGAAATGACGCGCGAGAACCCGTGCGAAGACCGGTTCCTCCGGTGACGCAATCTCGAAGAGGGTCATGGAGGACCGCACCTTCATCGCGTCGATTGAGCTGCCCATCAGATCTTCGATGTCGGCGCAGGGCGACGTGGCGATGACAGTGGCAATTTCGATCAGGCGAGCCCCCAGGATCGGATGACGGACGTACGCCTCGGCCTCAGTGAGGTCGCTAATTGCAAAGAACTGTGCTTTGGGTGAGGTACCGAGCCCTTGAAGCTGAGGAAGGAGAAACCAGATCCAGTGGGACTGCTTGCGGCCGGCGGTGAGTTCCCCGAGCGCCCGTTCATAGGTTCCCTCGGTGTTCTGTGCAGTGGTGAAGCGATCCAGCCCCTGGATCGGCCCGTTCACTCATCCTCCAGCGAGGCGCGCCTCACGAAGGTGCGTTGCTTGCTCGCAGGATCTCAAGTGCCTCGTTGGCATGACGATCCATTGAGGTCTCCGAGGAGATGACGCCCATGATCCGACGGTCGGTGCCGATCACGAAGGTGACGCGCTTGGTGCGAAGCAAGTCGAACCGGCGCTTGACCCCGAAGGTCTTGGCCACCGCTCCATCGGGATCCGCGAGCAGGGGATAGTCGAAAGAGTGCTTCTCGGAGAACTCGGCCTGCTTGGCCACGGTGTCCATGGAGATGCCGACCCGCATGGCGCCCAGTGCGGAGAACTCCGCACCGAGGTCTCGGAAGTGGCAGGACTCCTTGGTGCACCCCGTGGTGAGCGCAGCGGGGTAGAAGAACAGAACCACAGGACCCGACGCGAGCAGCGAACTCAGGCGTCGAGGGGTCCCGGTCTGGTCAGGGAGCTCGAAATCATCGACAAGATCACCAGGCTTCATGGTCGAAAGGCTAGCGAGCCACTCGAGGAAGCGCTCAGGCGTCGAACCGGAAGCCCACGCCCCGGATCGTCAGAAGGTGTTCGGGTTCGGTTGGGTTAACTTCGATCTTGCGGCGAAGACGCTTGATGTGAGTGTCGAGTGTTCTGGTGTCCGAGAGGTCTTGGCCCCACCACAGGGTGTCGATACAGGTCTCTCGGGTCACGACGCGCCCAGCACTGGTGATCAGGAGCCAGAGCAGATCGAACTCCTTGCGGGAGAGCTCGACCTCCTTGCCGCGGATCCAGGCCGATCGGCGAGACGAATCCATCCGCACAGGTCCTGCCTCGACCACCTCGTCGTCGCTCGCGTCGACTCCTTGTCGACGCAGGATGGTTCGAATGCGAGCGATGAGCTCTCTGAGGCGATAGGGCTTGGCCACGTAGTCGGTGGCGCCGAGTTCGAGCCCGAGGACGACATCGATCTCTTCGTCGCGGGCGGACACCATGATCACCGGCGTTTCCGAGATGGCGTTCATCTCGCGACAGACCTCGGTGCCCGAGCGGTCCGGCAACATGATGTCGAGGAGCACAAGGTCGGGAGACAACTCGCGAAACTGTTCCATTGCCGAGGTCGCATCGTTGGCGGTCGCCACGGCGAAGCCTTCCATCTTGAGTCCTGAGGTGAGTGCTTCGAGATAGGACGGCTCGTCATCGACAATGAGGATCAGCGGCGGGGTCGCCCAGGGGAAGGAGATGGAGGCTTCCATGGTCCGGGCCATCAGGCGGCCTGCCCCCCCTCGGATCGGAAGGAGGGGTGCGAACGACGAGACCGCTCGGCCGGGCCCAAGGGGGGGAGGACCAACGGAGCAGTCTCGGCATGGCCGCACGAGCGGGCGGATCGCCGTGCTGCCGGGTTGCGCAGGACCTGTGCGGTCCGGCTGCGCCAGGTGGGCGCCATGAGTGTGAAGGAGGAGGTCTTTGGCGCCACAGTGATGAAGGTAAGAGCACCAAGTGAACGGGGATCGGCTCCTAGGTGGCGCTCGGGTGTCGTGGCAGTGAAATGTTGGCGAAGATCGCCCGATTCCGAGGTCTACGCTGCTCTCGCAGGCCTACGAGGTGGCGGAGGAGAGTTGTGGAGTTCAACGCGACCAATCGGATTGACGCTTCGGTGGCCGAGGTGCTCGCGGCCATGGCCGACCCTGCGTACTACGAGCATCTGGCGGCTACGGTCACGGCAGTCGAGCGCCCCGAACTGCTGAGCGACGAGACCGCAGACGGAATCTTGAACCTCAAGGTCCGCTACGCCTTCGCAGGTGAGATCGGCGGGGCGGCGAAGATGTTCATCGACCGCGACAAGCTCACCTGGGTCATCCACTCGGTGTGGCAACTCGACGCAGGGACCGCCACCGTCGAGATCATCCCCGACCATTACGCGGATCTCGTGGTGGCCGATGCCGCGATGACGCTCCGACCCGATGGGGAGGGTTGTACGCAGACGATGGAGGGGTCCCTCGAGGTCAAGGTTCCCCTGGTCGGTGCGCAGGCCGAGCGAATCATCGTCGATGGTCTCCTCAAGCACCTCGAGGCCGAGGCTGCTGCGCTGAGCGCATTCACTGCGGAGCGTCGCTGATGCCCGAGCTCTCAAGAGACGCCGAAGTCTTCATCCTTAATCTCGGAGCTGACGAGAACCGGTTCAGCCGCACCTGGATCACCGAGGTCCGCACAGCGCTTGACGAGGTTGATCGGGCAGAGGGCCCCAAGGCGCTTGTGACCACCGCCCAGGGCAAGTTCTGGTCAAACGGCCTCGTGCTCGCCGAGGTGCTCGCCGCACCCGAAGAGGCTCGACGCTACGTCGCGGGCGTCCAGGCGATCTACGCGGCGATGCTGCGGCTCAGCGCCCCGTCGATCGCCGCGATCGGGGGGCACTGGTTCGGCGCAGGAGCCATGTTCGGTTTGGCCCACGACTTCCGGGTGATGCGAGAGGACCGTGGTTGGTTCTGTCTCCCCGAGGTGGAACTCGGGATCCCGTTCACTCCGGGGATGGGGGCACTCGTCCAGGCTCGACTTGCTCCGCAGCCTGCCCATGAGGCGATGACTACCTCTCGTCGCTACACCGCACCCGAGGCGCTGGCCGCTGGGATCATCGATGGGACAGTCTCCGAATCTGAGGTGATTTCACATGCACTCGATCTGGCCCGCGCCGTGGCCCCGAGGGCCGGCGCTGCGCTGGTGGCCGTGCGAAGCCAGATGTATGGCGGTGTTCTCGAGATTCTCGATCGGGAGGCCGCCGGGTAACCCTGCCCCGTGGGCACATACAAGCCCAAGGCCTTAGGGTGTGTCGGCCACCAAGTGGCATCGATACCGAGGAGGGGTCATGGCAGAAGCACCGAAGATGTTCGTTCCCGACGGTTTGGTTGAGCAGTTGACTGAGCGAGTGGGCAGCGCCGCTGCGGGATGGGCCCCTGAGGCCAGCGTCCGTGCCATCGAGCCGCTGACCGGCGGTGCCTCGAGCCTCACCTTCACGATCTCCTTCGACGGCGCTCCCGCGGGCTACGAGAAGGTTGTTCTCAAGGTCGCACCTCCGGGGATCCCTGCGACCACGAACCGCGACATCCTGCGTCAGGCCATCGTTATGAAGGCACTGACCGGTCGTCCGGGCGTCAAGGTTCCCGAGGTCCTCTTCGGCGACGAGGGCACTGACGTCGACACCCCGCCGATCCTGGCCATGAACCTTGTGGCGGGAGAGTGCTACGAGCCCATGTTGGACACCGAGCGTCACCCTGAGAACTTCGCGGAGTACCGGGCGCGAGCGATCGACCTCGCCACGATGCTGGCCAACATGCACGCGCTCAAGGTCGAGGAAATCGGACTTGCCAACGAGCCGGTCGTGCCGATCGAGGCGGAGATCGACCGGTGGACCCGTGCCTATGACACCTGCCCGGAGATCTTCCAGCACAACTACAAGGAAGTCGCCGCACGTCTGCACGCCACGAAGCCACCTGCGGTTCGGCCCGTGGTGAACCACGGCGACTGGCGGCTCGGCAACATGCTTTGCTCGGACGGCAAGATCAACGCCATCATCGACTGGGAGATCTGGTCGGTCGGCGACCCCCGCGTGGACCTGACTTGGATGACGTTCTTCGCACAGGACACCCACCACTCCATGATCCGCAACCGCGAGACCTCAGGGATGCCGATGGGTCAGGAGCTCATCGACGCCTACGTGGCTGCAGGTGGCGAGGACTTCCCCGACATGGCGTGGTTCAAGGCCCTGACGAACTACAAGGAAGCCGCGGCCACGAGCCTCATCCTCAAGCGGTTCCTTAAGCGAGGCGAGCCCATGCCCGGGAACCCCGAAGAGGAATTCAAGAAGCTCCTCGACGATGCCATGGAGCTGCTGGGCTGAGGCAGACTGCCTCTCTCGGGGGGCAGGCGATGATCGAGCGGCGCTACGAGGCACGACATGCGGCCCTCCATCAGGGTTCGCGCCTCGAGTGGATCACCATCGTGTGGAACCTCGGAGAGTTCTTCATCACGGTCTCCCTCGGGATCGCGGCCGGGTCGCTGGCATTGATGGCCTTCGGCCTCGATTCGTTGATCGAGGTCTTCGCGTCACTCGTGGTGGTCCGCTACATCAACCGGCACGAGTCGCCGGGCCAGGCTTCCAAGGCCCTACGGCTGGTGGCCTTGTCCTTTCTCCTGTTGGCGGGGTACCTCTTCGCGGCAGGCGTCCGGACGCTCGTCCTGGCGGAGCACGCGCGCGACTCCTGGCTCGGGGTGGCCTATCTGGCTGTCGCAGCCACGGGCATGTTCGTGTTGTGTGCTCTCAAGTACCGTCTGGCCGCCAGATCGGGTTCGGCCCCGCTTCGGGCCGAGGCGACGCTGACGCTCGTCGACGGGATCCTGGCCAGCTGCATCCTCGCAGCGTTGCTGATCACCGCCTGGACGCCCCTGTGGTGGGTCGACCCGGTTGCGGGACTCGCAGTCGCGGTCGTGGGTCTCCTCGAGGCACGCTCTGCACTTCGAGAAGCTCGATCGCTCGCCACGACAGGTGACGACCTCAGAGTCGGAGATCTGCCGGTAGAAGACTGAGCACGCCGGCGTCTCGGCGCGCTCGTATGCTCGGTCCCACTTCGGAGAGGAGTCCCATGACATCACCGTTCCACAGCGTCTCGTTCGCCCACGGACCGACCGCGCGCAATGCCCTGATGCTCGCGCCGTTGACCAATCAGCAGTCGAATGCGGATGGGACCTGTTCTGAGGACGAGCACCGCTGGCTCACCATGCGTGCTCAAGGAGGGTTCGGCCTCGTCTCCACTTGTGCGGCACACGTGAGCCCGGAAGGACGAGGGTTTGCCGGTCAGATGGGCGTGTTCGACGACACGCTCCTTCCGGGACTCACGGCCTTGGCCGATGACCTCCGAGCAGCTGGCGCGGTCTCGATCGTGCAGCTCCATCATGCGGGTCGGCGGGCTGCGGTGGACCTCATCGAGGGCGCTCCGGTGGCGCCGGTGGACGATCCGGAGACCGGTGCCCGGGGGCTGAGCACCGAGGAGACCGAGGCGGTGGGGCAGCGCTTCGTCGAAGCAGCGGTCCGGGCGCAGCAGGCTGGCTTCGACGGCGTCGAGCTTCACGGAGCGCACGACTACCTGCTCTGTGAGTTCCTCTCGGCGGAACTGAACCAACGCACCGATCGATTCGGGGGGAATGCTGAGGGTCGCGCCCGGCTGCTCTTCGAGATCATCGACGAAGTGCGTCGGCGCTGCGGTGAGGACTTCCTCCTCGCCGTGAGGCTCTCGCCTGAGCGCTTTGGAGTGGACACCACCGACATGCTCGAGGTCTATGACCGTCTTGTCGACGGAGGCAAGGTCGACCTCATCGATCTCTCGTTGTGGGATTCGTTCAAAGCACCTGCGGAGGCCTCCCTCGGGTCGTCGCTGCTCGGGCTCTTCGCCGAGCGACCGCGCGGTCAGGTCCGCCTCGCCGCCGCGGGACGCCTCTACTCGTGGGCCGATGTGGAGCGAGTTCTCGATCTCGGTGCGGACCTCGCAGCACTCGGACGCTTCGGCATCACGAACCACGATGCGCCGCGCCTGCTCGAGGCAGATCCGTCTGCAGCGATGCGGGAGTTCCCCGTTCCCCGCGCAGTCCTTGAGGAAGAGGGAGTGGGAGAAGCCTTTCTGGCCTATCTGTCGAACTGGCAGGGGTTCGTCGGCGACTGACCCGACGGGTAGTGAAATGACCGGTGTACGGTCGAGGACAACAATGGCGAGGAGGACGCAATGATCAACGCCACGGAGCTCTACGACCTGTCCGGCCGTGTGGCCATCGTGACCGGTGGAGGAACGGGGATCGGCCGGGCGACCGCTCGACTCCTTGCGGCACACGGGGCCAAGGTGGCCATCTCGGCGAGGACCCTCGAAGACCTCGAGGCCACCGCGGCCCTCATCGAGGAGGACTGTGGCGCGTCGTGCCTGATTGTCCCAGCGGATGTGAAGAAGGAGGATGAGGTTGTCGCCATGGTCGAGCGGACCGTGGCGGAGCTCGGGGCCGTGGACATCCTCATCAACAACGCCGGGGGAACCCGCATGGCGCCATTGACCGAAATCCCGACCCGCGCCTGGGATTCGAGCTTCGAGCTCAATGTCCGCTCGGCCTACATCGCCACGCGCGAGGCCGGGAAGTCCATGATCGATCGCGGCAAAGGTGCGATCGTGAACATCTCCTCAGGCGCCGGGGTATCCGGCGTCAAGGGCGGTGCGCACTACTCCTCGTCGAAGGCCGCCCTGCAGATGTTCACGCGCGTCACTGCCGCGGAGTGGGGCCGTTACGGCATCCGTGCGAACTGCATCGCGGTCGGTGGCATCGCCTCAGAGCGCTCCGTCGCCGCATGGGCTGTCTCTTATACACATCTCCGAGCCCACGAGACCAGAGAGGATC
>CAWUMT010000003.1:0-18793 GCA_963923735.1 uncultured Acidimicrobiales bacterium | reverse complement strand
CCGCCTTCGCGCAAGCTGCACAAAGCCTGCACCCCGCGCGGCAGCGGCCACTGGGGAATCAGCACGGGCAAGGGCTGGGCCTGCACCGAGCGTGACATGGCTTACTCGCGGTCGGGGCAAGCCGAGGGTTGGGCCTGTTGGAAGGCGTCGAGTTGCTGTTGCTGCGTCCACCGCCGCGCGTCCCTCACGCTGCAGCACGGCGATTGGTGGCGCGTGCCAAGGATCGGCGATGCGCACTCGTGGTGCTGGGTGCCTCGCGCGCCGCATGGCCGCTGCCGCCTGACCTGGAGCTTGAGATCGAACGCGCTCGGTGGGAGGGAGCCGGTGAGGGCGAGGGTCGTCTGGCGCGTCGGTTGGTGGAGGTGCGCATCGAGGCACGCGGCGTGCCCACGGCGCGACGTGCACGGCTCTGGCTTCCCTCCGAGCAGGGCGACGTCGCGGCACTAACCAAGGGGACGTGATGGAGCGCGTGCTCGCCCTCTGGCTTCCTCGTCTCAGTGCCGAGGGCCCACGAGGCGAGGAGCTGCGCGAGTTCGCCACCGCACTCGAGATCGTCGCCGTGCACTGCCCCTTCGTCGAACCGATCCGACTCGGGGTTCTGGCGCTCCCTGCACGGGCGCCGAGTCGGTTCTATGGAGGTGAGCACGCGGTGATCGATCTGCTGGTCACCGAACTAAGTGATCGCGGCCTCGGTCCGGTCCGTGCCGGCGTGGCCGAAGGACTCTTCGCCGCCGTGCTCGCCGCGCGCACCGAGCTCGTGGTGCCCGAAGGACGCACGAGCGACTTCCTGGCCGCACAGCCGCTCTCGGTGCTGCGCAGGGCGGAGCTGGCGAGCCTCGGTCAGCGACTCGGACTTCACACGCTGGGACGGTTCGCCGAACTCGACGAGGCACGGGTCCTCGAGCGGTTCGGGAACGACGGGGTGCACTGTCATCGGGTGGCACGAGGGGTGGAGCCCGAGCTGGTGGGCCTCCGCGATCCTGAGTTGTCACGTCGGCTCGCACTGTTGGAAGAGCCGCCACCTCCGCCGGTTCAGCCCGGCTTCTTCGGGGGCTCCTCTCTGGCAGCCGAGCGAGCGGCGCGAGCCGCCATCCGTCTGCAGCAGCGGTTGGGATCCTCGAGCGTGGCGGTGGCTCGCTCGAGGAACGGGCATGACCCTGCCGAGCGCGCTGAGCTCGTTCCCTTCGGTGCGCCCGAGGGGCCGTACTCCACGACCGCCCCCTGGCCGGGGGCGTTGTGTGCACCGAGCCCTGTGGCGGTGCTGAGCCGACCGCTCGAGTGTCGACTGACCGATGCGCTGGGCTGTCCGGTCGTGGTCACCACACAAGGGCTCCTGAGCGCGCGACCTGCACGCTGCACCATCGAGGGGGAGCCGCACACCCTGGCGGTCATCGCATGGGCAGGGCCTTGGCCGTTGGCAACACGATGGTGGGAGCGGCGCGCTCCTCGGGTCCGCCTTCAAGTGGTCACCGACGAGGGAGTTGGCCTGCTGCTCTGTGCCGAGCGGGGAGTCTGGCGACTGCTGGGGCGTTACGACTGATGAGCGCGTACGCAGAGCTGCACTGCCACTCGGGGTTCAGCTTCTTGGACGGGGCCTCAGACCCCGAGGAGCTGGTGGAGGTCGCGGCCCAGCTGGGGCTCAGTGGGCTTGCCCTCACCGATCATCAGGGTCTCTATGGCGTGGTGCGCTTCGCCACTGCGGCCCGGGCGGCGGGGCTGCCCACCATCTTCGGCGCCGAGCTCACCCTCGGGACCTCTGCCCCGCGCACCGGGGTGCCCGATCCGGGTGGTGAGCATCTCGTGGTGCTGGCCAGGGACCCGCAGGGCTATTCCGCTCTGAGCACGCTGTTGGCCGAGGCCAACCTCGCTGCAGGCACGAAGGGAGCAGGTGCGGTGCGACTCGAGGATCTCGGCGCCACGCAGACCAAGGGGCTCCAGCTCCTCACCGGATGTCGCAAGGGACCGCTCAACCGAGCCCTGCAGGCAGAGGGGCCTCGGGCCGCCGCGCGAGCGCTCAGCTCGTTGGTCGACGCAGTGGGCCGGGACCGGGTGGCCGTCGAGCTCTGGGACCACGGTCTCCCCGAGGACTCGGCGCGCAACGACGCGCTGGCGGAGATCGCCGTGCGCGCCGGTGTCGGCGTGGTGGCGACCAACAATGTGCACCTCGCCTCGACAGCCGCCTGGCCGCGGGCCACCTCGTTGGCCGCGGTGCGGGCCAACCGGAGTCTCGAGGAGATGGCCGGATGGCTGGCGCCCGCCCCTGCGGCCGTGCTGCGCAGTGGTGCGGAGCAGGCCCGACGCTTCGCCCGCTTCCCCGGGGCGGTCGAGTTCGCTGCCGAGCTCGGTGCCGCGTGCAGCTTCGACCTCTCCTTGGTGGCGCCGAGGCTTCCCGACTTTGCCTGCCCGGAGGGCTACGACGAGCACAGTTGGCTGGTCACACTCGTCGAGGAAGGGGCGACTCGGCGCTACGGCCCTCGTCATGCCGAACGGGTTCCCGGCGCGTGGGCCCAGATCGACCATGAGCTCGAGGTGATCCGAGGGCTCGGCTTCGCTGGGTACTTCCTCATCGTCCACGATCTCTGTGCGTTCTGTGTGGCGAACGACATCTACGCACAGGGCCGCGGCTCGGCGGCCAACTCTGCGGTCTGTTACTCGCTCGGGATCACGAACGCCGATGCGGTCAAGCTCGGCCTGCTCTTCGAGCGGTTCCTCTCTCCGGCTCGTGACGGCCCGCCCGACATCGACGTGGACATCGAGTCGGGACGACGAGAGGAGGTGATCCAGTACGTCTACAACCGCTACGGCCGACGCCATGCGGCTCAGGTGGCCAACGTGATCACCTATCGCCCCCGCTCGGCGGTGCGTGATGTGGCCAAGGCACTCGGTGCGACCCATGAGGAGGCGCTCGCACTGGCGGGTTCAATCTCGCGTTCCCCGCATCGACACGAGATGCCTGAGTTCGAGGCGGACCCGATGCTGGCCCGGCTGTCTGGCGAATTGCTGGGCCGTCCCCGACACCTCGGGATCCATTCGGCGGGCATGGTGCTCTGCGACCGGCCTGTCATCGAGGTCTGTCCCGTCGAGTGGGCCACCATGCCCGGGCGCACCGTGCTGCAGTGGGACAAGGACGACTGTGCGGCGATCGGACTGGTGAAGTTCGACCTGCTCGGCCTCGGCATGCTCGAGGCGCTGCATCGGATGGTGGATCTCGTCCGTGCCCATGAGGGGATCGCACTCGATCTCGGGGAGCTCCCCCAAGAGGATGCGGTCTATGAGCTGTTGTGCGCGGCGGACACGGTTGGGGTCTTCCAGGTGGAGTCCCGCGCCCAGATGGGCACCCTGCCGAGGGTCGAGCCGCGCTGTTTCTATGACCTGGTGATCGAGGTGGGGCTCATCCGGCCTGGTCCCATCCAGGGCAACGCGGTCAACCCCTACATCCGACGTCGTCGTGGCGAGGAGCCAGTCACCTACCTGCACCCGCTCCTCGAGCCGATCCTTGCGCGCACCCTCGGGGTGCCACTGTTCCAGGAGCAGCTCATGGAGATGGCGGTAGCGGTGGCGGGCTTCAGCGCCACCGAGGCTGATGAGCTGCGCCAAGCCATGGCGGCCAAGCGCTCTGCGGCCCGCATGGAGGCATTGCGCGAGCGGCTCTATGCGGGCATGGAGGCCAAGGGGGTCACACCAAACGCACGAGATCAGATCTGGGACGCCTTGGCGGCCTTCGCCAACTTCGGGTTCCCCGAATCACACTCGGTCTCCTTCGCCCACCTCGTCTACTGCTCGGCCTGGATGAAACTGCACCATCCGGCGGCCTTTTACGCGGGGATCCTGAACTCCCAGCCCATGGGCTTCTGGTCTCCCGACTCGCTCTACGCCGATGCACGACGTCACGGGGTCGAGGTCCGTCGGCCCTGCGTGCAGCGTTCGGGGGCCGGGGTGACCTTGGAAGCAACTGAGGACGGACTGGCCTTGCGGGTTGGCCTCGACTCGGTCCGCCACGTGGGCCGAGGCGTGGCGGAATCGATCGCTGCCGGCGCGCCGTGGGCATCAAGCGAGGACCTCGTCCGTCGAGCCGGTGCCTCCCGTTCGGCGCTCGAGTCGCTTGCGCTCGCAGGTGCGCTCGACGAACTGGGCTCGTCTCGCCGTGCCCTGGCGTGGACCGCAGGCGCCGCTGCACAGGCCACCCCCGATCGACTGGCCGGGATCGTCACCGGTGTGAACGCTCCGAACCTTGGGGCACCCAGCGCGCTCGAGGCAGTGGCCGATGATCTCTGGACGCTCGGTGCAGCGCTTGAGGCCTCGGCCCTCAGTCTGGCGCGCCCTGAACTCGTTGCGCGAGGCGTGCGGTGTGCGGCCGAGCTCGCGCACATACCAGAGGGTCGGGTGGCGGTGGCCGGTGCGGTGACGCATCGCCAGCATCCCGAGTCGGCCCGGGGTGCAGTGTTCTTGAACCTTGAAGACGAGACCGGTCATGCCAACGTGGTCTTCTCCAAGGGTGCCTGGGTCCGCTGGGCCGAGATCGCAGGGCGATTTCCAGCCTTGGTCGTCCACGGACACCTTGAGCGCGCCCAAGGGGTCACGAATCTGGTGGCCGAACGGGTCGAGCCACTTCACCTGGGTGCCCCGGTGGGGGGATCACGCGACTTCCGCTGAAACGCAGGACCCTCGTTCTACGATGCAGCCATGGCTGAAGAGCATGGGTCCGACAGCGACGGCGTCAACCCGAGCTTTGATCCTGATGCGGAGTACCGCGTCGACCGACTCCCCGCCTCGATCGCTCTGATCGCCTGCATCGTCGCATTCATCCTCCTGCCCAACTCCCTGGTCATCAAGCCCAAGTGGCTGATGCCGGTGCTCATGGCAGTCGCCTTGATCCCGCTGGCCATCGCACCGCGCTATCGACGAGCAAATGAGTATCGCTGGGTCCGGCCGCTGACCATCGGGTTGATCGCACTGATCAACGTGGCCAATGTGATCTCCGTGGCCCTGCTCATCCACCGTCAGTTCTGGCCCAACTCCTCCCAACAGCAGGACGTCCACGCACTCTTCTGGTCGGGGATCCTCATCTGGATCACCAACGTGATCGTCTTTGCCCTCTGGTATTGGGAGATCGACCGGGGAGGCCCGGCCCGACGGGGAACGCCCGAACAGCGTCTTCCGGACTTCCAGTTTCCCCAGATGGAGAACCCGAAGTTCGCCCCGAAGGGTTGGCACCCCTCGTTCTATGACTACGCGTACGTGTCGTTCACCAACGCCGCCGCCTTCAGTCCCACTGATGCAATGCCGCTCACCAGGCTCGTCAAGGGGCTTATGACCTTCCAGTCGGGCGTGGCGATGTTGACCTTGATCGTCATCGTGGGTCGGGCCATCAACATCCTGCAGTAGGTGGTTCGACTCAGCCGCTGAGCATGGCACCGAGTACTCCGCTGATGCGAGAGCGTCGTCCAGTGCGCTCCTCGACGCGGTCGGCGTACTTTGCTGCGGCGAGTCCGGCATTCACGCCCAGCCACCGAAGTGGCTCAGGCTCCCAGTTCCGTGATTGGTGACCCACCCAGGGAAGGGTCGCCTCCTCGCCCGGCTGACCGGTGATGAGTTGGGCCAACGTCCGGCCTGCCAGATTCGAGGTGGTTACCCCGTCGCCGACGTAGCCACCGGCAGCAGCGATTCCGCTTACTGGGTCGAATGAGACGCTCGAGTGCCAGTCTCTCGGGATACCGAGTGGGCCACCCCAGTGATGGGTCACTGCGGTCTCACGAAGGCTGGGGAACAGCTCGTGCAGCGTGGATTCGAGAGCATCAGCCACCGAGGAGACGGTGTCGAACGATCGGCGGATCCGCGAGCCGAAGTGGTAGGGCGCACCTCTTCCACCAAAGGCCAGGCGACCGTCCTGGGTACGCTGCCCGTAGATGATCATGTTGCGGTGATCAGCGAAGGTGGTTCGATCTCCAAGCCCGATCGAGTCCCAGATCTCGGGAGCCAACGGCTCGGTGGCGATCATGAGCGAATAGACGGGCAAGATCGTCCGGCGCAGCCCGGGAAGCCGGGCGCTGAAGGCCTCAGTGGCCCGAACGACGACCTCCGCCCGCACGCGCAGGCCAGAGGAGGTGACGATCCCGGGCCCGCTCGATCCGAGCCGAGGACGGATCTCCTCTATGGCGGTTCCCTCATAGATCGCCACACCCTTCGCCTCGAGCGCGGCGGCAAGACCTGTGGCGAGGCGAGCGGGGTCAAGGGCGGCACAGTGTGGCGTGAACGTCGCTCCGACGATGTGCTCTGCGTTGAGCATCGCCCTCGCCTCGGGAGCGTCAAGCCAGCGCAGGTCGAGGTCGATGCCGAGGTCCCGAGCCTCTTCGAGCTCCGCTTCGGCCCGAGCTCGCTGCGCGCCGTTGCGCACAGCGAGGATCGAGCCACCCTTTGAGAACCGCGCATCGATGCCGTCGGCGCGTGCGGCATGGTCGATGGCATCGATGGAGGACTCCATGGCTCGCCGCATACGCCGGGCCGCATCGATGCCGTGTTCCTTTGCGATGCGCACATCGGAGGCGGCGAAGAGGGCGGAGGCCCAACCGCCATTGCGGCCCGAGGCACCGAAGCCGCAGTGCTCGGCCTCGAAGATCCCGACCCGTAGGTGAGGGTCAAGCTCCAGCAGTGACCTCGCCGTCCAGAGGCCGGTGAAGCCGCCACCGACGATGGCCACGTCGAGATCGAGGTCTCGCTCCAGACCCACACGCGGCGGTGGGACGACCTCGAGGCCGTCCCACCACAGCGACAGGCGACGGGGATCGCCGCCCATAGATCAGATGCGCTCGAGTGCGCCCGAGAGCACTTCGCGGAGGACCGAGGCCATGATGGCGAACTCGGTCTCGGTGGCGATCAGCGGGGGAGCGAGCTGAACCACCGGGTCACCCCGGTCGTCTGAACGGCAGATGAGCCCCTTGTCGAACATGGCATGGGAGAGATAGCCGCGAAGGAGTCGCTCGGACTCCTCCTCGTTGAAGGTCTCCCGGGTGTCCTTGTCCTTGACCAGCTCGATTCCGTAGAAGAAGCCCGTGCCGCGGATGTCACCGACGATCGGCAGGTCGCCGAGAGCATCGACGAGAGCGTCCTTGAACACCGACTCGTTGCGACGGACATGACCGAGGACGTCCTCGTCTTCGAAGATCTCCAGGTTCCTGAGCGCCACGGCGGAGCTGACGGGGTTTCCACCGAAGGTGTAGCCGTGCAGGAAGATCTCTCCGGCATCGTCGAAGGTCTGGTAGATGCGATCGGAGGCGATCATTGCGCCGAGAGGTGCGTACGCCGAGGTCAGGCCCTTGGCGCACGTGATGATGTCGGGGGTCACGCCGTACTTGATGGCGCCGAACCATTCACCGAGGCGGCCGAAGGCACAGATCGTCTCGTCGAAGGCCAGCAGGACTCCGTGACGATCGCAGATCTGACGCACCCGCTCGAGATATCCAGGGGGCGGGACGAAGCAGCCGCCGGCGTTCTGCACCGGCTCGAGGTAGACGATGGCCACCGTGTCGGGTGACTCGCGCAGGATGGCGCGCTCGATCTCATCCGCTGCCCAGCGACCGAATGCCTCGAGGTCATCAGCGTGGACCGGTGCTCGGTAGAAGTTCGTGTTGGGCACCTTGACCGCACCAGGGACCAAGGGCTCGAAGGGCGTCCGGTACGGGTTGATCGAGGTGATCGACAGCGCGCCAAGCGTGGTGCCGTGATAGGCGATATCCCGGCTGATCACCTTGTAGCGGGTGCCCTCGCCGCGGACCTTGTGGTACTGACGAGCGAGCTTGTAGGCCGACTCCACCGACTCGGCACCACCGGAGGTGAAGAAGACTCGATTGAGATCCCCCGGTGCGAGCGAGGCGATTTTCTGTGCGAGCTCGATCGCCTTGGGGTGGGCGTAGCCCCACAGCGGCCAGTAGGCGAGCTCCGCCGACTGCGCCGCACCAGCGGCGCCGATCTCGGTGCGGCCGTGGCCGAGCTGGGACGTGAAAAGCGAGGCGAGACCGTCGAGGTACTTCTTACCGCGGGAGTCCCAGACGTAACAGCCCTCACCCTTGACGAAGACGGGGATCTCGCTCTCGGGCCCGTATGCACCCATCCGGCTGAAGTGCAGCCAGGTGTGCCGACGAGCCGTCTCCGCCATCCAGTGGGCGGAGTCGATATGGGCTTCGACGCCGTCAGAGACGGCAGTTTCGTGTTCGTTGGTGGTGGTCATCGGGTTCCCCATTCATAGGTTTGCTTGGCAAGCTTGTGATAGACGAAAGTCTCGACTTCGGTGACGCCGGGTACGGCGCGAATCTGGTCGTTGAGCACACTGACAAGGTGCGAGTCATCCTCGGTGATGACCTCGCAGATGATGTCGAAGCTCCCTGCGGTGAGCACGACATAGACGCACTCGTCAATGGAGGCGATCTCGTTCGCTGCAGCGCGCACGTCTCCTTGGACTCGCACGCCGAGCAGTGCCTCGCGGTTGAAGCCCAACTGCAGTGGGTCGGTCACAGCGACGATCTGGAGCGCGCCTGCATCGCGGAGGCGTTGCACGCGACGACGCACTGCAGTCTCGGAAAGGCCGACCTCGTCAGCGATGGAGCCGTAGGCACGTCGACCGTCGACTTGGAGCATCTCGATGATGCGACGGTCCGCCTCGTCCAAGGTCACGCGTTCGGGGAGCAGTTCCTCAACGGAGGTGATCTGGGTGACTCGTGCTGCTCGTGCCATGACGGCCCTTCTCAGTGGACTGCTCGATCCGCAGTATAGGAGCCTTCAGTCGCCGGATTCCGTCGAATCTTTGTGAAACTCTTCTCATTTCGGCGAATCTGACTTGCCGAAGGCCTCTGGTGGTGGAAAAGTGTGCCTCACGCCACCATGTGGTGGGGATCTCGCCAGACCGGCGAGCAGGACGAGTGGGAAGCGGGGGTCCAGTCGTGGCACGGCTCAAGAACTTCATCGGCGGCGAGTTGGTCGAGGCCTCCGCCTCGGGCGTGAGCGAACTGGTCAACCCCTCGACAGGTGAGGCCTACCTCGAAGCACCGATCTCGGGTTCTGCCGACGTCGATACGGCCATGGCAGCCGCCGAGGGTGCCTTCGCAACCTGGAAGCGCACCACGCCCTCGGAACGCTCGCTCGCACTTTTCCGGATCGCCGACGCACTCGAGGCAGCCGCCGATGAGCTCGTGGCCATCGAGACGGAGAACACGGGAAAGCCCGTCGCCTTGACCCTCTCCGAGGAGATCCCACCGATGGTGGATCAGATCCGATTCTTCGCCGGAGCCGCCCGAGTGCTCGAAGGAAAGAGCGCTGGCGAGTACATGGCGGGGCACACGAGCATGATCCGCCGCGAGCCCCTTGGCGTCTGTGCCGCAGTCACGCCATGGAACTACCCCTTGATGATGGCCGTCTGGAAGTGGGCACCCGCTCTTGCGGCGGGCAACACCATGGTGCTCAAGCCTTCGGACACCACCCCCGCCTCCACGGTGCGCATGGCCGAGATCATGAGTGAGTTCCTGCCCGCAGGCGTGTTCAATGTCGTCGTGGGCGATCGCGACACGGGCCGGATGCTGGTCGAGCACGCCACGCCGCAGATGGTTTCCATCACCGGATCCGTGCGCGCCGGCATGGAGGTCGCCGCTGGTGCTGCGCCGAGCCTCAAGAAGGTGCACCTCGAGCTGGGTGGCAAGGCGCCGGTGATCGTGTTCGCCGACGCGGACCTTGAAGCGGCTGCCGAGGGCATCGCCGGTGCGGGGTACTTCAACGCAGGCCAGGACTGCACCGCAGCGACTCGAGTCCTTGTGGCCGATGAGGTCTACGACGACTTCGTCGCCGCGCTTGCCGCCCAGGCAGCGGGGACCGTCACTGCAGGCCTCGACAACCCTGATGCGTATTACGGCCCGGTCAACAACATCAACCAGTTGAACCGCCTCAAGGGCTTCTTCGAGCGGACCCCGAGCCACGCTCGAGTTGCCGCCGGTGGTGCGCAGGTGGGGGACCGCGGCTACCTCTTCGCCCCTACCGTGGTGGCGGATCTCAAGCAGGACGACGAGATGATCCAGACTGAGATCTTCGGACCGGTCATCACCGCCCAGCGCTTCAGCGACGAGGCGGAGGCGCTCTCGTTCGCCAACGGCGTCGAGTACGGCTTGGCTTCGAGCGTGTGGACCTCAGATCACGGACGAGCGATGCGGTTCGCACGGGACCTCGACTTCGGCTGCGTGTGGATCAACACCCACATTCCGATCGTCGCTGAGATGCCCCACGGTGGGTTCAAGCACTCGGGTTACGGCAAGGACCTCTCGATGTACGGATTCGAGGATTACACGCGCATCAAGCACGTGATGAGCAGTCTCGGCGAGTAGACAGTAAGGATTCACCGACGCAACCGTCGGGGGGAAGCGAAATGACGAAAGGGGAGTGGTGATGTCGCAGAACGAGGTGATTGGTCCGTTTGGAGCACCTGTACCTGGAGAGGAAGAGTCTGCCCAGCTCAAGGCTGATGAGCTGAACCTCTTCGACTCGACGGCCGTTGCCGTCTCCTCGGTCGCACCGGCCTACTCATTGGCCTCGACCCTCGCCTTCATCTTCGGTGTCGCCGGCGTGGCCTATGCCGGCCCCGCGGTGATGTGGGTCTCCTTCATCCCGGTGCTCTTCATCGCCGTCGCGTACTTCCACCTCAATCGTCGTCACCCCTCAGCCGGTGCGTCCTATGCATGGCTGTCCAAGACCGTGCACCCCTACGCGGGTTGGTACAACGGCTGGATCCAGGTCGTCACCTCGGTGCTGTTCTGTGTGGCTGCCCCGTTCCTTGCCGGTTCGTACACGCTCCAGCTGTTCCACGAGGTGGGATGGATCTCCTCCGACGCCGCAGCCAACGTCTGGTACACGGCGTTCGCCGCGTCGCTCTTCCTGGCGTTCGTGACCTTCATCTGCGTCTACGGCATCCGCTGGACGACCAACTTCCAGTGGATCCTTGTGATCATCGAGTACCTCGCCATCTTGGTGTTCTCCATCGGCGGCATCATCAAGGTGGCGGCCTCGCACCCGAAGGGCTCCACGCACTTCAACATCGGTTGGTTCTGGCCCGGCCACATCGGCGGCTACACCGCACTTGCCGGTGGAGCGGCACTCGCCGTGTTCTTCTTCTGGGGATGGGACACCACGGTCAACCTGACCGAGGAGACCAAGGGCTCGAACAAGACGCCGGGCAAGGCAGCCATCATCTCGATGTTCCTGCTGCTCTTCGTCTTCGTCCTCAACTTCGTTGCTGTCCAGATGCTGCTCCCCGCAAAGCAGATCGAAGGCCAGGAGGCAAACGTCCTCTTCTACTTCGCCCAGCAGTTCGCAGGGAGCTGGGCCGGGTACGTGATGATCTTCGCCGTGATTACCTCGACGGTGGCCACCACGCAGACCACCCTGCTGCCTGCGGCGCGCATCAGCTACGCCATGAGTCGTGATCAGGTGTTCCCCAAGGTCTTCGGAACGATCGACCGTCGGTTCCAGACGCCGGCCACGGGCACCGTGGTCCTGGCCTTCGTCGCCCTGTTGGGGCTCTGGGGCGTGGTGGTCTTCCAAGGCTCTGCAGGAGCGAGCACCATCCTCGGCTACCTGATCACCGACCTCGGCATCCTTGTGGCGATCTACTACGGCGCCACCGGCGTGGCCTGTGCGTGGGCCTTCCGAAAGGCTGCGTTCGAGCGGGTCGGCTTCTTCTTCACCGGCATCCTGCTGCCCTTCCTCTCGGGACTGTTCATGTTCTGGGTGGGCTACCAGGTGGTGAACCAGAACTGGGGAAGCCACATCATGCCGGTCGTGGTCGTTCTGGCATTGGGGATCCCCCTTGCCGTCGTGGCTGGAGTGCGTCACAAGGGTGACTTCTTCAAGACCAAGCCGATCGCCTACACATCCATCGACGAGTAGACCGTCACGCCTTGCGCGGGCGGTCAAGGAGCTGATCAGAGTGCTCATTGGAATCCCACGTGAGGTCAAGGACGACGAATACCGGGTGGCCATCACCCCTGCGGGAGTTCGAGAGCTCCATCAGGCTGGTCATCAGGTGCTGATCGAGCACGAGGCTGGCCTCGGCTCCTCGATCCGTGATGAGGACTTCGTCGCCGAGGGCGCAACCATCGTCAACGGCGCAGAGGACGTCTGGTCCGCAGCCGACCTGGTGCTCAAGGTCAAGGAGCCCATCGCCAGCGAGTACGGCCTGCTGAGCGCTCGGGAGAACCAGACGCTCTTCACCTATCTGCATCTCGCCGCCTCGCTCTCGTGCACCGAGGCGCTGCTCAAGGCGGGGAACACGGCAATCGCCTATGAGACGGTGCGCCTGGCAAACGGGTCACTCCCGCTGCTGACGCCGATGTCCGAGGTGGCGGGGCGGATGGCCCCACTGATGGGTGCTCACCACCTGATGCGTGCAGGTGGTGGCCGTGGCGCATTGGTGTGCGGCGTCCCAGGTGTGGCCGCCGCCAACGTGGTTGTTCTCGGTGCCGGCGTGGCCGGGATGGCGGCAGCCACCCTGGCGGTGGGCATGCAGGCCAACGTGCACATCTTCGACCGGAACCTGGAGCGCCTCCGCGAGGTCGACCACCACTTCCGTGGACAGGTCGAAACCGTGGCCTCGACGAGCTACTCGATCGCCGAGCAGGTCGCGCTGGCAGACATCGTGATCGGTGCGGTGCTCGTGGTGGGTGCCAAGGCACCCAAGCTGGTGACCGACGCCATGGTGGCAACCATGCGGCCCGGTTCGGTCCTCGTCGACATCTCCGTGGACCAGGGTGGCTGCTTCGAGTCCACGCGTCCCACCACGCACTCAGACCCCGTCTACAAGGTCCATGACTCGCTCTTCTACTGCGTGGCCAACATGCCTGGTGCCGTTCCGCACACGAGCACGCACGCGCTGGTCAATGCCACCCTGCCCTACACCATGGAGATCGCTCGTCATGGGTGGCACAACGCGGTGCGAGCGGACCATGCCTTGGCAGAGGGCGTGAACGTCACGGCCGGTCAGATCACCTATGGCCCGGTCGCCGAGGCGCATGGGCTCAACTACCGGCCGCTCTCCGAACTCCTCGACTGAGAGCGCCCCGCCTCGGCCGGTGCGCCGGCACGGGAGGATCAGTACACTCCGGACCATGTTCTGGCTCTCTCGTGTGTCTCGGTCACTTGCAGTTGGAGCAGTCCTCCTCGTCAGCTTGGTGGGCCTGAGCGGACCAGCCGGCGCTGAGGTGCCCACATGGCACTGGACAACCACGCCGATCCAGAGTGCGCCCGGCGCCACCACGGGGGGAGTCTGGTCGATCTCGTGCGTCTCGGCGTCGTTCTGCGGGGTCGCCGGCTCAGTGGGTGGTGCGGATGATTCCACCCTTCCCATGGTGAGCACCTTCGACGGTACGAACTGGCACGACACCATTCTTGCCGCTGACTTGGCGGTGAACGGCGGGACGACCTTGAGTCTTGACTGCGTGAGTGCGACGTTCTGTGCAGCATCCGGGGTCTACTACGACGTCAACAACGTCTTCCGCCCCTTCGCCAGCACCTTCGACGGATTGAACTGGACTTCGGTCGAGTTGGCGCAGAACTTGCAGCTCGGCGTCTCCCCTTGGCGCTACGGCAGCGTGGGGGCATGGAGCGTCTCGTGCACCTCCGCCAGCTTCTGCGCGGTCGTCGGCGGCGTGGTCGGACAACCGGGCGGAGACACCCAACCGTTCGCCAGCACCTTTGATGGAACTTCGTGGTCTGACGGAGTCATCCCTCCGAGCTACCCGGGCTTCCTCGGCTATCTGGTCTCGGTCTCCTGCTGGGCAGCCAATGCGTGCACCGCAGGAGGGTTCTCTGAAGAGACCCCACCGGTCGTCCTCCGTGAACTGGCCGTCACCCTGTCAGGATCCGGCTGGTCGGCACCCGAAGAGGTTGCACCCTCTCAGACCAACTGGTTCATGAACGGTGGCTTCGGGCCTATGTCGGTCTCCTGTCCGAGTGCCACGTGGTGTGGAGTGCTCGGAATGAACCTCACCAACTACGACCAGGCTGCTCCCACGTTCGCGGAGGGCGCCCAGGGGTCCTGGTCGAACAGCAGCCCTCTTGCGGGAGCACCAGCGGGGTTGGCAGGGCGGATCTGGAGCCAGAGCTCCACGATCGCCTGCTCGGCAGTCAACGTGTGCCGGATCACCGGGAACTCGCCAGTTGCTGGCGATCCCAATACCGCTACGCAGGCCTATGTGGGTTCGCTCGCTTCAGGGACCTGGACCATGAACAAGGTGGCGCCGCCCGAGGCAACGGGCGCGTCGTATGCCTTCGGCATCTCGTGCCCGACGACGCAGTGGTGCGGCACGTCGGGAAAGTACACCGACAGCTCGGGCAAGGACCATGCCTTCGTCTCGACGATCGATGGGAGCACGGTGACGCCGTTCATCGTGGCGACCGATGTGAACGCAGGCGGGTTGAATCAGATGGGGCAGCTCTCGTGCCCGACGACGACCTTCTGCGTGACCGGCGGTTCGGCCATCAACGCACAAGGTGACGTCCAAGACTTCGTCTCAGTCGGCTTCTTCGGCCTCACGCCCACGACCACGACCTCGGATCCCCGCCCCAGCCTGCCGGCGACGGGAGCCTCGACTGGATCGACTGTCTTGATCGGAGGATTCCTGATGAGCACAGGAGCGCTCCTCGTCTCCGCGCGTCGGATGAGAGCCTGGCGTCTCTAGCTGAGAAACGGGCAGTGTCGACAGCCCTGCTCGCAGCAGGTGCCCCGTTGACGCAGTGCGTTGGCGGTGAAGACGTAGAGTCCGCTGAAGGGGTCGCGATAGAGCGCTTCTCCATGCTCCTCGGCCATCGCGTGGGCCGCGTCGATCACTGCGTCGTCCCTAGACCCCGACGCGCTCGGACGGCTCACTTTGACGCAGCGTTGATGACTCCGAAGGCGTCCAGATCGGCCACGGTGTTGCCCATACGCTCGAGCATCGCCGTGGTGATGGGCGGGTCGACCTTCATGGTGATGGCCCAAAGGTAGAAGCCGTAGACCGCGCCACAGCACAGGCCGAGGCGGAGCTCGTCATCGCTCAGGGTGACCTCATGGCCCTTGGCGGCAAGCTGTTCGAGGTACGAGGTGACCAACGCGTCGTAGTTGGTCCGGCGCTCTTCGACGGGCAAGGTGCAGCCGAGGTGGTAGCCGATGTCGAGGAACCACTGGCCCAGCTGGCAGACCTGCCAGTCAACGAGGTTGACCTGCCCGGCCCCGTCGATGAAGACGTTGCCCACATGCGCATCTCCGGTGATGACCGAGAGGGGGCCGAGCGTGTCGGCGATGGCCGGCACCTTGGCCAGCGTGGACATCAGCAGTTCGCCGTCGGCCACCTCCTTGGGAACCTTCGCACCGATGGGACCGAGGAAGTTGTGGTTGATCTCGGGCAACCCTCGTGCCCGCATGACGAAGGTCAGCCGGGGAGCGAGCCACGGGGTGGCCAGCAGCTCGGGGTCATCCCAGGTGGCTGCATGCAGCTCGGCGAACTGGCCGAGCGACTGCTTTGTCTGCTCCACGCTGTAGGGGGAGAGCGAGTCCAGGAACACCGCACCCGCCTCGGCGACGTCCTCGGTGATGATCACCGCGTTCGAGCCGTCCTCCGCCACGTCGACGTACACGCAGTTCAGGGTGCGGACCTTGGTGCGGCCGACCACGTCACGGTAGAAGAGCGCTTCGGGAATCCCTGCGGCCTTTGAGAGGCCGGCGTCGGGGGCGTAGTAGCCCTTCACGCAGAGATGTGGATTGAGACCCTCGGGGATCGTGCCCTCGATGGTGAATCGAGCGTTAGTCGAGACCCGCTCGACCTTGGGGCCCGGGATGACGCCAGTGACCTCGACGCCAGGGTGCGAGATCGAGAGGACCTCGGTCAGCCAAGCCGGGTCGAAGACTTGCTCGATGGTTTCTGGGATCAAGGGTGCGCTCATCGAAGAACGACATTACCCATTCGATCTCCCGCTCGCTCGGGCGAAAGGTGGCCGGACTTGGCCGGTAGCCTTCGGCCTATGAGCCTCTTCGACACACCCATCTCCGCCCTCGACGGAACCCCGGGGGACCTCTCCGCACAGGAGGGCAAGTGCCTCCTGTTCGTGAACGTGGCATCGAAGTGCGGGCTGACCCCTCAATACGAGGGTCTTGAGCGACTCCAAGAGACGTACGCCGAGCGGGGTTTCGCCGTGCTCGGGTTCCCCTGCAACCAGTTCCTTGGCCAGGAGCCCGGCACGCCCGAGGAGATCGCGCAGTTCTGTTCGACCACCTACGGGGTGACGTTCCCGATGTTTGAGAAGATCGACGTCAACGGCGAAGATCGCCACCCGATCTACGCAGAGCTCACCCGAGCCAAGGACGCAGACGGTGAGGCGGGGGACGTCACCTGGAACTTCGAGAAGTTCCTCGTCTCGCCCATCGGCGAGATCGTGGCTCGCTTCCGGCCGCAGGTTGAGCCCGAGGACCCCGCCGTGGTTGCCGCCATCGAGGCCTACCTCCCCGTCTGATCGCCAGTCCATGTCCTCGATCGAACGGAGTTGTCGATGATGCCCACACGCGCCGCCATCTTCGACATGGACGGGCTGCTCATCGACTCTGAGCCGCTCTGGCATGTGGCGGAGGTTGAGGTGTTCGGCCGCCTCGGAGTGCCGTTGGAGCGCGCTGAGACGCGCTCGACCAAGGGGATGTTCGTCGATGAGGTCGTCGCCTTCTGGTTCGCTCGCTACCCCTGGGGCGGACCAAGCCAGATCGAGGTGCGCGACGAGATCCTCGTGCGAGTCGGCCAGCTCGTCCTCGAGCGCGGCACGCCGATGCCCGGGGCGGATGCGGTGGTGGCGGCCATGGCTGAGCGCGGCCCGATCGCCCTTGCCTCGTCCACCCCGCGCGCCCTGATCGACGTGGTGCTCGACCACCTCGGTCTTGGTTCCGCATTCCCGCTGATCTGCTCCGCCCAGGATGAGGCCTACGGCAAGCCCCACCCTGCGGTCTTCCTGACAGCGGCGGCGAAGTTGGGCATCGAACCTGAGCGATGCTGTGTGTTTGAAGACGCGCCGGCCGGCGTCCTCGCGGCCAAGGCGGCGCGCATGGCGTGTGTGGCCGTTCCAGAAGAGGCCGAGCGGACGAACCCGCAGATTCTGATCGCCGACGTGGTGCTCGACTCGCTTCTTGGATTCGACCCCGAGCTGGTCGATCAGCTGCTCGAGGATCGGTAGCGCTTCACGAAGCGCACTGCGTGGGGGTAGTCCGAGACCTTCACGGGCAGCTCCTCGACGAGCTCCCAGCCGGTGGCGAGGTACAGGGCGACCGCCTCGGGCTGCTTGGGTCCGGTCTCGAGCTCGACCATGTGCATGCCAAATCGTTGAGCCGCGTCCTCTGCCGCGTCCATGAGACCGGCGCCCACGCCGAGTCGTCGAGCGGTCTCGGCGACCCAGAGCCGCTTGATCTCGCCCACCCCCTCGGCGACGGAGCGAAGGCCCACGCCGCCGATGATCTGGCCGTCATCATCGAGCGCCACGAAGAACGTGCCGTTCGGCGGCGTGAATGGAGCAGCATCCGCCACCGACCGATCAGTGGAGGGGCCGTAGCGACGGTCGAGCTCGACCTCGGCAGCCTCGATGGCGAACTGTGCCTCGGCGGCACCAATGGCGACCTCGAGGATCTGGGGCATGGGCGCATCGTAGGGGGCTTCGCCGGGGGTTCGGCGCTGAATCGCTACGATTCAACGGTTCGCCCCGACGCCGAGGAGCGCCGTGTTTCTCCCAGTCAGCCCCAAGATCGACTTCGTAGGCCTCGAGGCCGACGAGCAGGAGCGCTGGCGCGCCCACCGGGTCTTCGAGCGTTCCATCGAGAACCGAGCAGACGCAGAACCCTGGGTCTTCTACGAGGGACCTCCGACCGCCAATGGCAAGCCGGGTCTCCACCACGTGTGGGCCCGCGCGTACAAGGACCTCTTCTGTCGCTATCGGACGATGACCGGACGGCTCGTCGAGCGCCGGGCGGGTTGGGACACTCACGGACTCCCCGTCGAAGTCGAGGTGGAGAAGCGCCTCGGGATCTCGGGCAAGAAGCAGATCGAAGACGAGGTCGGCATCGCTGAGTTCACTCGCCTGTGCAAGGAGTCCGTGCTCGGCTACGTCGAGGACTGGCGCACGCTCACCCAGCGCATCGGCTACTGGACCGACCTCGACGCGGCGTACTGGACCTTCGCGCCTGAGTTCGTCGAGTCGGTGTGGTGGCAGCTCAAGCAGATCTTCGACAAGGGCCTGCTCTATGAGGACCTCAAGGTCATCCCGTACTGCCCGCGCTGCGGCACCGCACTGAGCGCCCACGAGCTCGGTCAGCCCGGGGTCTATGAGGACGAGACCGACGAGTCCGCCTTCGTGCTGCTCAAGATCACCGGCGGGGGAGCGATCCCCGAGGGTGCCACGCACTTGGCGGTGTGGACGACGACGCCGTGGACGCTGCTCTCCAACACCGGCGTAGCCGTCAATCCTGAGCTGACCTACGCCGTGGTCGACGGCGTCGTCGTGGCGGAAGACCTGATCGCCTCGGTGCTCGGCGAGGACAAGAAGGCAGCGCACACCATGCCGGGCGCCGCTTTGGTGGGACTCACCTATCAGCGCCCCTTCGATGACGTTGAGCTACCGCCGAACGTCCCGGCCAACGTGGTGGTCGGCGCGGACTTCGTCACCACCGAGGACGGAACCGGCCTCGTGCACCTGGCCCCGGCCTACGGCGAGATCGACCGTCAGGTGGGTCGTGAGCACGGACTCGCCACCTTGAACC
>CAWUMT010000002.1:0-23720 GCA_963923735.1 uncultured Acidimicrobiales bacterium | reverse complement strand
AGCCTTCAGGCTTGCCAAGGTCGCCAAGGCCCACCGCAAACGGATCGATGTTGCCGAGTTTGGCGGCGCCCGAGATGAGCTCCTCAGCCAGAGTGCGGCGCCAGGACGGATTGGTGCCGTACTTTCCCGGGAGCGGACCGCGCGGCGTGAAGCCGTCGATGAAACTCATCAAGTAGAACGCCACCCCGAGAACTTCTTCGTCATCGCAGACGGCATAGAAGTCGGCACGCGGGACGTCCGAGCCGGCGAGGCCTTGGAGCACCTTGGCTTCACGCAGCATGGTTTCGTTGTTGCCCGGCCGCGGGTGGCGCGGCGGGCGACGGAGCACGAAGCGCTCGGGCCCCCGCTCGAGGAGATAGATCAGGTTCTGGGAACCGCCGACGAGTTCGGTGATGCCGGTCAACGGTCCGTCGCCCGGCACGCCCGGCTGTTCGGCAACAAATGCCTGCAGGTTCTCCCAGTTGATCGTGCCGCCGAAGCTGCGATCCTCCGTCATGGCCCCTCCTTCGAATTCGAAGTCGCCATCTTACTAAGGCGCCTGCCTCAATTCCTGAGGGCCGTCAGGTGGCCTACGAGGTCAGTTGCAGGCTGAAGGTTCCCGACTTGCTTGCACCACCTGGATCAGTGACGGTGACGGTCACCGGGTACGCCCCGAGAGCCACCGAGCTCTTGGTCTTGCCAGAGATCAGTCCGGTGGTGGCATTGATGCTGAGTCCGTTGGGTAGCCCAGTGGCCCTGAAGGTGACCTGCTCGCCCGCCGAGTCGACCGCGCTCATGGTGAGCGAGGTCGGTTGATTCCTTCGGGCGCTTGGCGAAGTCGGGAGGGTCAACGTGATGGTGGGTTTCGCCACGACGATCTTGACGACGGAGTCGCTCGAGGTCCACAAGCTCGTCCGGACCACTACGTGCGTCATCGAGGTTCCGGCCTTTGTAGGGGTCCCCGAGATCACGCCGGTGGTGGCGTTGATGCTGAGTCCGTTGGGTAGCCCGGTGGCCGAATAGGTCAATGCTGCATTTCCTGAAGCCTTGCCCGCCATCTTGATGGACGCTGCCTTGCCGGTGAACAGCGAGGTCGACTCTCCGGCCTTGAGATTGACGATGGCAGGGGACACGATGACGTCGACGCTCAACGTGGTGGTGCCGTAGCCGTCGCTGGCGGTGATTTGCCAGCCCTGACACATGATGGTGATCGAACCGTAGTTGTCGCTCACACCGGTGAAGGTTCCGTTGGACGCCAGAGTGAGACCGCAGTTTGAGGATTGATAGACGTTGACCGGGCTGAAGGTCACGGGAAGGCCTGCATTCGACGAGGCACGGAGTGCCAGCGTGGTCGATTTCCCAGGAAGGACCTGGATGCTGAGTGGTCCCGTCGAGGTGATGGTCGAAGTGTTGACAGTCCAGGCGAACGGGACGTCCTTGTCTTCGCCGCCTCGGACCGTCACCGTGGCGGTGCCCGTGCCTGGACTCGTGGGAGTTCCTGAGATCAGTCCGCTGGCTGCATCGATAGCGAGACCGCTCGGGAGGCCGGCGGCGCCAAAGGACAACGCGCCGTTCGCCGAGTCGACCGCGGAAACCTGAATGCTGGTGGCTTTGCCGGTGATCATGGTCTTCGAGCCGATCGCCGTTACGGAGACCTGACCGCCAACGACGAGGTCAAAGGTCACTGCATCGCTTTGGCCGTTCGCAGTTGCGGTGAGCGTGACGCTGGAGGTCCCAATTGCATTCGGCGTGCCTGTGATCTGGCCAGTGCTGGCATCGAGGCTCGCCCAGCCTGGGAGCCCGCTTTGTGAGAAGACCGGCGTACCTGCGGCAACGGTCGTGGAAGGTAGAAAAGTGAAGGTCCGGCCAATCGTGGCTTTGGTCGTTCCGGGATTGGCCAACGCCACGGGAAGTTGCGCGACGGTGAACGCAACGAAGACGGTGGCAGTCGCCCCTGAGGTGCTTCGAGCCTGCACGGCGGCAGTGGAGGTTCCCGAAGCGGTCGGGGTGCCGGAGATGAGGCCAGTGGTGGTGTTGATCGTTAATCCTGCGGGAAGGTCCCCTGCATCAAAGCTCAGGGTGCCACCGTCCGTGACGCCGCCTTGGAGGCCCAAGGAGTAGGAGTGTCCGACGACCGGAGCCTGTGCCCCCGGATTGCTCAGGTTGGCACCAGTGCCGCCTTCGACCGCATCCTGAGTCATCGCGCATCCGTCGATGGCATTGGACCATTCAGTCTGTTGAGTGAAGGTGCCCGTGGAGAAGGTCACGGAACTAACCGCAGCGGGACCTGAGGAGACCCAGGCGCACTTGTCTCCGTTCTCCCAGTTAGCAGCGTCGTACCAACCGGTGTAGTCAATCTGGCCGAGTTGGCTGACCCAGCCAGTCTGGGGGTCGGTGATGGTCTCCTGGTACTCATGGCCTGCGGTGGCCGTGAGTCCATCGAGCGGCCGTCCTGGACCGAGCTTGTCCGCTCCGCAGGAGGTTCCAGCATCGGGGACATAGGGAAGATTCTGGTAGGCGAAGTTGTAGACGGCACTCCAGGCATGCCATCCGCAGAAGCCGCCGCCTCGGTTGAAGTTGTTCGGGTGGGTCCCGGTTGGAGACAACACGACGTACTGTGCGTTCGCTGGACTTCCAAAATAGGTCTGACCCTTGGCCGCTTCGTCCCTGATGTCCAGCTTCTGCTTGGTGTCGACGCCAAATGGAGCCGCGTTGTCGTAGAAGACGTGGCTGAGGTCAAAGACGCCGTGGATGGGGTATGCAATCCTGCTCGCGTTGTCGGCAGGACATGAGGTGGCGTCATAGGTGGGGCCTGAACAGTACTGAGTGGGGACCGCGGACCACCGCTCACCGTTTCTGCCGATTCCTGCGTACATGGCCTCGAGGACCGGGATGACCCCTTGTGGGTCGTTGGAGAAGGTGTCGTACCCGTTGGCGTCATGGCCCCTGGTTCCCCAGTCGGACCCCCAGATGATGAGGTACACGGGCATGACCGAGTTGGCGACCGCGCCTCCGTGGTACGACATCGCGCCAGGGATTGGATCGTTCCGGCGAGGGGCGGAATGAAGGCGAGTTGCGACCTCTGCTGTCGGCATCAGCTTCGGAGCCAGCGCCTCGTCGAGTGAGGAACTGGCCACACTGGAGGCCCCCGCACTCGGTGCTCGATCGAAGCCGATCACGGAACCTGCGACGAGGACAGCGACGAGGATTGAAAGGGCGAAGCGGGGGCGCATCAGGGTCAAACCGTAGGGCATTGCCGACGATGACGTCAGTGCGCCATGGATTCCTATCCGGGGGATCGTTGATGAGGGCCGCTTCTGGGTGGTCTTTGGTTCCACGAAGGCGGCGCCTTGAGCCAATTCTCCACCCCCTCGTTCAAGGTCCGCCGATCCTGGCTGGTGGAGGTTCAATACCCATAGGGGTATAGACTTCAGCACGGAACGGAGGCCCATGGACGCCAAATTCTGGAACGAGCGCTACTCGGGATCTGACCTGGTCTGGACCGATCGCCCAAACATCTTCGTAGAGCGTGAGACAGCTGACCTCACGCCAGGAACGGTTCTGGACCTTGCTGCGGGTGAGGGCCGAAACGCCATCTGGCTTGCCGAGCGAGGCTGGAAGGCGACCGCCGCGGATTTCTCCACTGCAGGCCTTGAGAAGGGCCGCGCGCTGGCTGCGCAACGCGGAGTGGAGGTCAGCTTTGTGGAAGCCGACGCCACCGCGTTCGTCCCCACCGAAACCTATGACCTCGTGATGGTCATCTACCTCCAACTCCCCGAAGATCAGCGAACCGCCGCGTTGGATCGAGCTCTCCAGTCGGTGGCCCCGGGGGGGAGCCTCTTGGTGGTTGCCCATGACCTTGACAATCTGACTGAGGGCATCGGTGGACCTCAGGACCCGAGCGTGCTCTATCGCGTGAATGAGATCGTTGCCCTCGCGGAGGCTGCCGGCTTCAGCGTGGTCGTCGCAGAACAGGCGCATAGGAGCGTTGAGACTCCTGAAGGTCCTCGCGACGCGATCGACACGGTGGTGCGCGTCCGACGCTGAGTCGATTGGCTCAATGCGAGGAAAGAGATGACGCGCGCTGCCACGCCGTCCAGGTGACGTAACCACCGTCGAGGTTCCGAACCTTCTTGCCGAGTTCGCTTAGCAGTGCTGCCGCAGTGTGACCGCGCTGTCCGACCGCGCAGAAGACCATGATCGGATCCTCGCCGAACTCTGCCAAGTGCTCTCTGAGCTCGTCGACGGGGATGTTGACTGCTCCGTCGATGGTTCCGAGTGCGACCTCACCGGGTGTACGGACGTCCACGAGCTTCCAGCCATCGGCAACGAGTCCGTCCACTTCATTGGCAGTGACCACTTCGCAGGACCCCGACGAGATGTTCTCCGCCATGTAACCCAACATGTTCACGGGATCCTTTGCCGAAGAGAACGGAGGCGCGTAGGCAAGCTCCAGGTCGGCGAGCTCATCTGCCTTGATTCCCGCTGCCATGGCGGTGGCGATCACATCGATCCGCTTGTCAACCCCGTTCTGCCCGACGATCTGGGCGCCGAGGATGCCCAGATCGTCGGTGTCGTAGATCAACTTGGCCGACATACGGGTCGCACCGGGGTAGTAGGTGGCGTGATCGAAGGGGTGGGAGTGGATCGCCTGATAGCTCCGGTCCGTCTCCGCCAGTCGCTTCTCCGACCAGCCGACGCTTGCGGCAACCACATCGAAGACCTTGACGATGGCCGTCCCGAGTGACGGGGGAGTGCGCGTGACCAGTCCTGCGATGTGGTCGGCGACCCTGCGACCCTGCCGATTGGCGATATTGGCCAGCGCGATGAGCGAGGAGGCCTGAGAGACGGCGTCGACCTTCTCGGTGGCGTCTCCAACGGCGTAGATGCTGGGGTCAGAGGTGAGGTTCACCTCGTCGATGGCGATCCCGCCTTTCGGGCCGATGGCCAGCCCTGCGGCCTCGGCGAGGCGCACGTCAGGGCGTACCCCAATCGCACCGACGACCAGGTCTGCTCGAAGACGTCGGCCGTCGGCGAGCACAACCTCATCCTCGGTGATCTCGATGACCCCGACACCGACCTCGACTCGAACGCCATGGCGTTCGAGTTCGTCCACGAGGGTGATCGCCATCTCGGGATCGAGGGGAGGCAACACCTGCGGAGCAGCTTCAACGAGTGTCACAGAAAGTCCCTGTTCGATGAGATTCTCCGTCACTTCAAGTCCGATGAAGCCCGCGCCGATGACCACTGCATTCGCCCCCCGCCCAGCTGCGGCTGCGAGGAGGGCCGCGTCTTCGACCGTCCGCAGGGTGGCGGCGCGCTCGTACCCCGGGATCGGAGGCCGCACCGGTGCGGCGCCCATCGAGAGGATGAGCGCGTCATAGGCAATGGTGGTCACTTCACCATCGATGGTGGAGCGGACCTCAACTTGATGAGCCGACGGATCGATGCCGACGACCTCAGAGTTCACATGAACGTCGAGGCGAAAACGCTCGAAGAGCTGCTGAGGAGTCTGGAGGATGAGATCCTCCTCTTCCTCGATGAGGCCACCTACGAAGTAGGGGAGACCGCAATTCGCGAAGGAGACGTTGCCAGACCGTTCGAGCACGGTGATTGACGCAGTGGGGTCCAAGCGTCGCAGACGCGTGGCCGCGGACATCCCACCAGCTACTCCGCCGATGATGACTACACGTTTTGGATCGCTCACTGAGAGGTCTCCTCGATCAGGTCTGGTTAACGGGAGAAGATGCCCTTGATCTTCGAGCCCAGAGACTCGGGCTCGCAATGGCAGCGATCCGCTTCAGGAACGTGGCCCAGCACCTCTTCAACGTGAGCGCCACATCCAGCCCAACTGGGCTTGCCGCACTTTGAGCATGTCACTTGTCTGCACATACCCCCTAGGGTATCGCAAACTCACGAACGCATCAAGAGCGCCTAATCCTTGGAGCTCAAGATGCGCGAGAGGCGCAACGCGAAGTCCCGCTGGTGGTTCATGACCTCGGTGGCGAGGTCGAAGCCGAACTTGGTGGTCGCCTCAAGCGTGGGCACCCCACGGGGCCGACGGATCGTGGGCAGCGGAAGCCGGTCGATTCCCCGCTTGAGCGAGCCGGAGACCTCAAGGGCCTTTTCCTGGCCCTGTTCAAGGCGGTTGAGGACGGCAGCGGAGGCAGCATGGATCACCGCAGGCATCTGGGGGTTCTTCGCCAACATCCACCTCCTTGAACAACATCCCAAGCCTAGGGCTACGACGGTCTCGTCAGAGTGGAATCCTGATTCCGGTTAGGATCGCTGCCCGTGAGCCACCCCTCTGATCGTCCCCACTACAAGGTCACCTACGCCGTCATCCTCCTGGGCGTCACCGCCTACTCCCTGCTGCTCTCGATGGTGTTCCCAGCGCTGCCGGCCATCCAGAAGGCCCTGAACACCTCACAGGCCACCGCCACGTGGGTCCTGACCATCTACCTGTTGTCCGCCGCAGTCTGCACACCGATCGTCGGCCGGATCGGCGACAAGGTCGGCAAGAACAAGATGCTCGTGTTTGCGACGCTCATGCTCGCCTTCGGTTCGGTCCTCGCAGGGCTGTCGACCAACATCGCGACCTTGCTGCTGGCACGCGCGGTTCAGGGTGCCGGTGGTGGTGTCCTCCCGTTGAGCTTCGGCATCATCAAGGACGAGTTCCCCGAGGATCGTGTCGGCTTCGCTGTCGGCTTCGTCTCGGCGATGCTCGCGGTGGGAGCGGGAGCGGGAACGATCCTGGCGGGTCCCATCGTCCAACACCTCGGGTTCCGTGCACTGTTCTGGATTCCGCTCGGCATGGTGTTGATCGCGGCATTCTTGGCCTGGCGCTACGTGCCGGACTCACCTTCGAAGATGCCGGGGAAGATCAACTGGTTTGCCGCGCTTCTGCTTTCGATCTGGTTGATCTGCCTTCTGGTGCCGATCTCGAAGGCGACCTCCTGGGGATGGGGCTCCCCATCCGTGCTGATCCTCTTCGCCATCTCCCTCACTGTGGCGCTCCTCTGGATCCGGGTGGAGTGGCGATCGCCTCATCCCTTGATCGATATGCGGATGATGAAGGCGAAGCCCGTCTGGACGAACAACCTCGTCGCCTTCTTGATCGGAATCGGGATGTACGCCTCGGGCGCGGTGATGCCGGCGTTCCTTCAGACGCCCTCCTCCCATGGCTACGGCTTCGGCGCCTCAATCACCATGTCGAGCGTGTATCAGCTCCCCAACATCATCACGATGTTCATCTTCGGACTGTGGTCCGGACACATCTCTGACCGCATCGGTGCCAAGCCCACCCTCCTGCTCGGTGTGAGTTCCTCGGTGATCGGGTATTCGATCATGGCCACCGTCCCGCATTCGGTCGTCACGGTCATGATCGCCACGGGGCTGCTCGGCACGGGATTCGGTCTTGCGTTCTCTGCCATTGCCCACTTGATTGTCGATGCCGTTCCGGACAATCAGACTGGTGCCGCCTCGGGGATGAACACCAATATCCGGACGATCGGCGGTGCGCTGGGTGCGGCAGTAGTGACGTCGATCATCGCGGCCACGCTTCAGGCCAATGGCTTCCCGACGATCATGGGCTATCACCTCGCCTTTGGATTCATGGCCTTCTTCACCGCGTCGGGTCTCGTGGCTGCCTTCTTCCTTCCCAAGCCTGAGCATGAGCACGAACATGACAAGGACCACGTCTTCCACGCGGAGATCGCCGCCATCGCAGGTGCGGACCTTCTGGACTGATCGATGCACGCGGCCTTCGAGACCCACCGTGCGTTGCGTCGTGACGCAGCGGAGAACCGTGCTCGGGTGCTGGGTGCAGCCCACAGCGCCTTCACTGAGGTCGGACTCGATGTCAGCATGGAGGAGATCGCCCATCGAGCGGGCGTGGGTGTCGGGACCGTCTACCGGCGCTTCCCCTCCAAGGAGGACCTGATTGCCGCAGTGGCTGCAGAGCTTGCAGAGTCAATCCGTTCGGTGCTCACTGACGCACTTGCCATGGCAGATCCAGCCGAGGGGTTCAGGGCATGGATCTTCGGGATCGGCGAGTACCAATTCCAGAATCGCGGATTCCTTGCTCGCCTCCTTGACGTGGCTGATGATGACGTGCGCGGCGAGCTCGATGAGATGAGTCGAACCCTGTTGCGCACCGCACAGGAGGCAGGAGCTATCCGTGCGGAGTTGACCTATGAGGACCTCACGCTGTTCTTCTGGTCCCTCCGAGGCGTGATCGAACGGACCTGGTCAACGGAACCACGCGCGTGGCGTCGATTCGCCGACCTCCATCTCGCCGCGCTCCTGCCCGGAGGCCCTCCGATCGAACAACCTCCTGTCAGTCTGACTGTCAGAAAATAGGACCCCAATCGCCTCGTTCGGCGTGGGGGCGGCCACGGCGAAGCAGGCCGTCGACAAGCAGCAGCAGGCGTTCAGAATCATCGGCTTCGTCCACGGTGGGATCGGCGCGATCGCCCTCTTGGTGGCGGCGATCGGTGTGATCAACACCATGTTGATGTCCGTGCTCGAGCGGACCCGAGAGATCGGGGCCATGCGGGCCCTCGGCGCCTCACGCAAGACCGTTCGGCGCCTGTTCACGTTTGAAGCCGGAACGCTGGGTCTCCTTGGCGGCATCTTCGGCGTTCTCATCGGCTTTGTGCTGTCACTCATCGCCAATCCCATTGTGAACGAGCAGCTGAAGAAGAAGGCCCTCACGGCGCGCGACATCATCTCGGTTCCCCCGCTGTTGGCAGTGGCAGTGATCGTGGTCACCACGATCATCGGCCTGCTGGCTGGCCTGATCCCTGCGGCACGTGCCGCGCGGATGGATCCGGTGGACGCCTTGCGGGCTGAGTAGCCGCCCCAACTGGGGATCCCGGCCCGCGAACGGGGTATCCCTGTGGCGAAAACGGTCCGTCAGTAGCGTTTTTGTGGTGAAGAGGGATGCGTTGGTGGGGTCCGTCGGTTGAGCGCCGCGCGTGCGCGTCATCGGGCGGCCCGGACTCGGAGCGTGATCCGAAGAGGGAACCCACGTCACGGTGCGCATCGGCGTCCTTCAGGACATCGTCTCCTCAAGGTGACCGTCGCAGGATTCCTGCTCATCGCCCTCGGTGTCGCAGGCGTTCAGGTGCTCCGCACCTCCCCAGTCGCCTCCGGTGTAGCGGCGTATGAGGTCCCCACGTCATCTGAGCGCCAGGCGGCGACCACCACGACGGTGCCCGATCGGAACCCGTTCGCTGATCCTGCGATCCTCTCGTATCTCTCTTCCCGGCAGGGCGACGTCACCGCGGCCGTCTTCGACGTGAGTACTGGAAAGACCTACGTCTATCGCCCCCACGTCCGGCAGGTCACCGCGTCGATGGTGAAGATTGACCTCGTAGCGGCGTTGCTCGTGCAGGCCCAGAACGAGCACCGAAGCTTGAGCGCCGCGGAGCAGGATGCCGCCAAGGCCATGATCGAGGCCTCAGACAACAAGTCTGCGCAGAAGATGTTCAAAGAGGTCGGTGACCGCGACGGCCTGGCCAAGTTCAATGCCACTCTCGGGATGTCCGAGACCCTGGGCTCCTGGGGGTGGGGACTGACTGCGACCACCCCAGCCGATCAACTCGAACTACTCAAGCACATCGCGCTGCCCAGTGCGATCCTTTCGAATGAGTCCCAGCTCTTCGAACGAAACCTGATGGAGCACGTCGTTGATTCAGAGCGGTTCGGGATCCCTGTGGGAGTTCCTGCAGACGCCACCATCGGTGTGAAGAACGGCTGGTACAACGAGCACGACACCGGATGGCAGATCAACTCTGCGGGGTACGTGCACTCGGGCAACACGTTCTATCTCGCGTGTGTGATGACCTCAGGGAGTCCGACCCAGACCTACGGAACCGAGACCACCTCGAACTTCGGGCGGCTGCTCTACTCCTACTTGGCTCAGGCCTAGGAGCCGAGCTCGATCCCGGAGCCGGAGCCCTCGGCGATGGCCCGGTACATCTGGTCGGGCCCGAATCGCACCACCGCTGCTCCGAGATCCCGCTTCCAAGCGGCATCGTCGAACTCGGCCCGCCAGGACCACAGCCGACGGGTCAACTGGTGGAGTGGGTACTCCCGCGTCATCCCCATCGCCCCGTGCGCCTGGTGAGCGGCTCGAGATGCGGTTCGGGCAGCATCGGAAGCCAGACTCTTGGCGCAGGCGACCTCGAAGTCGCCGTGTCCCCGACTGAGCTCTCGAGTCGCGGCATCCACGGCGAGGCCAACCAAGACCGCATCCTCCCCGCAGCGGACCAGCAGGTTCTGCACAGACTGGAAGCTCCCGACGGCCTTTCCGAACTGACGACGCTCGCTGGTGTAGGCCACGGTGAGGTTCACGATTCCCTCAAGGGCTCCGGCGATCAGCGCAGCGCGACTCAGTGCCCCTCGAATCCGAAGTGACCAATGCGTGACGCTCTCAGGCGCTGGCGCCACCTGCATCGGAGTGACCCCCTCGAAGATGACGGTGTCACGAGGCTCTCCGGCGAGGTTGGCTGCAACTTCGATCTGCGCATCGGCCGGGTTCACCGCGACGATCTGACCATCGACCAGGGCGACGATCTGGGCGGCCGTCGACGCCCACGGGACACGCCGCGCCTGCCCCACGAGCCGACCTCCTTCGAGGTGCAGTGTGTTACCTGCCTGGCCGGGCACGATGCTCAGAGGGCCCTCACCGAGTTCAAGTCCGGCCGACGCCAATGCCCAGCCTGCGAGCACGCCGGTCTCGGCAATCGGAATCGGAGCGCCGAAGCGACCTGCGATTCGCAGGACTGCCATTGCGTCCTCGAGCGTGCCTCCGACACCACCTTCGGCTTCCGGGATCGAGATCCACGGCAGGCCCATGGCAGCGACGGCATCCCAGATCGGGGCGGAGAACCCCTCGGACTCGGCGGCCTCGACCGCGTCGAAGGTCGCCACATCAGTGAAGACTCGCTCGGCGGCGTCGATCAGGACGGGATCGATCATCGAAGCCCCTTGGCGATCACGCCGCGAAGGATCTCATTGGTCCCGCCGCGCAAGGTCCACGAGGGCGAGACCAACAGCGCCTTGGCGAAGAGCCGTTCGAACTCGCTGGCACCGGCCAGTGTGGGCTCGAGCTCCACGAGCTGCTGCAGGCTCGCCATGACCCATTGTTCGAACTCGGTGCCGAGGTCCTTGCCCATCGCGGACTCGACTGAGGGAGCGTGCCCCTCGTCGATGAGGCGTGCGACGCTGAGGGAGACTTGGCGTAGCCCCCACCACTTGGCCACGGCAGCGCCAAGGAAGGAACGAGCTTCCTCGCCGAGCTCCTCGTGGTGCTCATGCAGCCACGTCTCGACGACCAGGTAGGGAGAGAGCCAGCGCTCTGCACCGGCTCGCTCGAAGCTCAGCTCCGAGGTGCACTGGTGCCACCCATCCCCTTCGGTCCCCAAGAGCCCTGAATCGGGGACGAAGACCTCATCAAGGACGACTTCTGCGAAGTCCGCGGTGCCGTCGATGAAGGGGATGGGATTCACCTGGAGGCCGGGACTGGCCATATCGACGATCAACTGCGAGAGACCGGCGTGGCGGTCCTCGGAGTCCGAGGTGCGGACCAAGCAGATCATCCAATCGCAGAAATGGGCGTTCGATGTCCAGATCTTGGTACCCGTCACTCGATAGCCGCCCTCGACCTTGAGCGCCCTGGTGGTGACCGAGGAGAGATCCGACCCCGAATCCGGCTCGGACATCCCGATGCAGAACGCGGCCTCGCCTGCGCAGATCTTCGGCAGCAGCGCCTGCTTCTGTTCCTCGGTGCCGTAGCGGTTGATGGTCAGACCACTCTGGCGGTCCGCTGTCCAGTGCTGCTCGATCTGTGCGCCGCGTCGAAGCAGCTCTTCGACCACGACGAAGCGTTCCACCACCGAGGCATCCCGACCGCCGTACTTGACGGGGAGCGCCATGCCCAACCAGCCGCGAGCGCCAAGTGCGCGGGAGAGGTCCTTGTCTGCGCCCGCGGCCATGCCGAGGCCTGGGGTGTAGGTGCCTGGGGCGAGGTAGTCGTCGAGGAAGGACTGCACCTCGGCGCGCAGCGACTGTTCAGTTTCGGTGAGCTCCGTGGCCGTCAGACGCAGCGCCATGGGGCGAGCCTACCGATCCGAAGGGCGCGTCCCTCGCTGGGGCCCCTGCGGTAGGTTGCGGGACACCACGGCCAAGGAGGCAGGAGATGGGCGTACTCGAGGTGACCCCTGGCGAGGGGTTCGTGACGATCACCCTCAATGACCCCGAGAAGCGGAATCTGCTCTCCCCTGAGATGGTCGATGGACTCTACGAAGCCATGGCGGCCGCCGAGGCCGACCCCTCAGTGAACGCGGTGATCATCACCGGGAACGGTCGAGCCTTTTGTGCGGGAGCGGACGTCTCGAAGCTTGGAGATCAGGACCGTGAGGGGCTCCTGCACATCTACGGAGCGTTCTTGAGCGTGGCGCGCTCCCCGCTGCTCACCATCGCTGCGGTCAATGGTGCCGCGGTGGGGGCAGGGATGAACCTGGCCCTGGCCGCCGATATCCGGATTGCTGCGGCCTCCTCGCGTTATGACACGCGTTTCCTCCAGATCGGTCTGCATCCGGGCGGGGGCCACACCTGGATGCTGCAGCGAATCGTCGGACCGCAGACGGCCGCGGCGATGGTATTGGCGGGCCAGGTGGTCTCTGGGCCTGAGTCGGTGGAGCTTGGTCTGTCGTACTGGTGCGTGCCCGACGAGGAACTCCTCGGTGCCGCATTGGAGCTCGCCCAAGGTGCCGCTCGGGCGCCGAGGGGCCTCTTGGTCAAGACCAAGGAATCGATGGTGGCAGTCCGGGCAATCGATGAGCACGATGAGGCAGTTGCCGTCGAGCTCGAGGCACAGCTGTGGTCGAAGGCTCAGCCGGAGTTCGCAGAGCGCATCGCCGAGATCCAGCGGCAGATCTCTTCGAAGCCCTGAGTCCTCGAACCGGCTAGAAGCCGAGTTCGTGGAAGAGGCGATAGCCGCTCGGGTCGTCGGGCAGGACGCCGGAGAACCCTTCGAGGCAGAAGATGGCGATCACGTTGGCCACCACGATGGCGAGGAAGAGCCAGAGGATCCCGCGGGCCACGATCCGCAGGTTCTTCGTCGTCGGTGCGGTGGGTACGGCCGTGCCGATCATGGCGACCGCGATCGAGCAGAACACGATGACCACCATGAAGGTGATCCACGCCCAGGTGTAGAGGTGCAGGCCGAGGACAGCGGAGCCGTACCCGGGGTCCTTGTCGTTGGCGATGTGCAACAGGATCTGGCGTGTCGACTCCAAGGAGCCCGCCACGCTCGCGATGATGGCGAGACCCAGACCTTGGGCGTAGCGCGACCGGGTGAGCTGCCCGCGGAGTGCATCAGAGATGATCCACATAATCGGGATCGTGGCCAGGATCATGGCGTAGCGCTGGACCATGCACAGCGGGCAGGGGAACTCGCCCTGGATGAACTGGATGGCGAACGCTCCGAGCAGGACCCCGCAGTAGCCGACGACGAAGAGCACCATCGCCCAGAAGGCGACGGTGGACCAGGTCTTCGACTCATCCGGCTCGGTGACGGTGGTGGGCATGGTCGTCATCAGAAGTGAAGGTGAAGCTTGGAGGTGACGTGGTACTTGAACATGCAGAGCATGGCGACGAGGGAGACGACCCACAGGATGATCACCCAGCGCCGGGCCATGCCGCGGTAGGCGACGATCGCTGTGACCAGCAGCAGAATCATGATCAGGGTGTCCATGGCTGACGCTGAGCGTACCGATCTCCACTGCATGAGGGCGGGATGGGCGGCCTAGCCTCAGGAGGGTGCGGATCCTGGTGCTCGGCGACACTCACCGCAACGCGGAGTTCATGACCGAGGCCTTCAAGGCGGCTCGGGATCTCGAGTGCGAACAGATCCTTCAGCTCGGCGATTTTGGATTCGGATGGTCCTGGTTGTCGCTCGATGAGCGCCTGCAGGTCTGCAAGTTCTCCGCCATCGTCTCGATCCTCTCAGAGAAGACCGGGGTCGCCTGCTCGTTCATCGATGGCAATCACGAGAACTTCGATCGCCTGAGCGAGCTCGAGCTCGACGAGCACGGCCGTCGGGAGGTGGCACCCAATGTGTTCCACCTCCCGAGGGGACACCGCTTCGAGCTCGACGGTGTGTCATTCCTCGCCTGCGGGGGTGCCACCTCGCTCGACCGGGTGGGTCGGACCGAAGGCCAATCCTGGTGGGCGGCCGAGGCGATCAGCCACGCAGACGTCGAGCGGTGCGGGACCGACCCCGTTGACGTGCTCCTCTGCCACGACATGCCGATCCAGTGCGGAATCCGTGCGGATCGCCATCAGACCGGCTTCGGCCTCCAGGCGGACATGGACTGGTACGCCAATCGGGTCCGCGTCGGAGAGGTCCTCGAGGCGACGATGCCCGACCTCGTCTTCCACGGGCATCTCCATCATCGCTACGACCGAAAGCTCGACAGGCTCGGGACCTCGGTCCACGGGCTCGGCTCCGATGCCTCCTCGCTTGCGGAGGCGGCATTGATCTTCGACACCCGCTCGAAGGCGATCGAGGTCCTCCCCCGATGATCGCCGTCAGCATCCACTCCTCTGATGCGGTGTTGGTCGCCGCGGTGTTCCTCGCCTGCGCGGTTGAGATGGTCGAGGCACTCACAATCGTCCTTGCCGTGGGCCGCACGCGTGGATGGCGCTCGGCCTTCGAAGGCACGGTGTGTGCCTTGGTGGCCCTCGCACTGCTGGTGGCCGTGTTTGGTCCGGCACTTGTGCGGTTTCCACTCGACTGGCTGCGGGTCTTCGTCGGCGGGGTGCTCCTCGTCTTCGGTGCCCAATGGCTCCGCAAGGCAATCCTGCGGGCCGCGGGCCTCAAGGCACCGCACGATGAGGACGAGATCTTCGCGGAGACCGTCGCAGAACTCGACGAACTCGGCGCCCGAACAGACCGCGACCGCCTCGCCTTCGTCATGGCCTTCAAGGGTGTGTTCCTCGAAGGCGTCGAAGTGGTCGTCACGGTGCTCACCCTTGGAGCCTCTTCGCACCGACTCGGACTGGCGACCCTCAGCGCGCTCGTGGCACTTGTGCTCGTGGCGTTGGTCGGATTGATCGTGGGGCGTCAGCTCTCGGGGGTCCCGGAGAACGCCATGAAGATGGCCGTGGGCGTGATGCTGCTCAGCTACGGCACGTTCTGGACGGGGGAGGGCCTCGGCGTCCGATGGCCGGGTGCCGACGCCATGCTCCTCGGGTTCGTGGCGCTCTACGCCCTCTTCGCCTTCGGAGCAATCCGGGTGCTTCGCCATGGGGTCCCTGCGCACGAGGCCGTGTCGTGAGCGGGCTTCTCCGGTGGATCAAGGGGGTGTGGCGATTCATCGTCGACTTCTTCGTCGGCGACACCCCAGAGCTCTTCCACGCGACCGTCGGCATCCTTGTACTCATCTGGTTCATCTCAAGGGTGTGCAGGCTCCACACCCTCGCAGCGGTTCTGTTGGTCGCGGGCGTTCTGATCGCCCTGACCATCTCGTTGGTACGGGCGGCGAAGCGGGTTCGCTGACCTCAGCGTGCGTCGTGGGTGACGCGGCCGTCCATCATGGTGAGCAGCACGGGCACCTGTGCGATCTCATAGACGTCCGTGCGGAAGAGGTCGGCACCGAGCATGACCAGGTCTGCTCGCTTGCCCACACAGATCGATCCGACCTCGTCCTCGAGGCGAAGCTGATAGGCGGCATTGGTCGTGTAGGACCGGAGGGCGTCGTGGAGGCCGATTCGCTGCCGGGCGACCAGCGGGGGATCGTCAGGCCGACCAGGTCGTTGCCTGGTCATCGCCGCCTCGATGTGCATCAACGGCTGAGTCTCCTCGATCCTGATGCCGGGGATGTCCGCTCCGTAGGTGACGACTGCACCCGATCGGACGAGGTCGCCATAGGGGTACGCCCGCTCTTCCATCCGCTCGGGACCGAGGCGCTCGAGGTAGGTGTCATAGAACGTGCCGTCATAGTTGGTCGCCCACATCGGAGTGACATTGGCGATGACTCCGAGCTGGGCGAAGCGGACCACATCGTCAGGGTGCACGAGTGCGTTGTGGCAGACCACATGTCTCGCATCGCTTGGGCCGAGACGGGAGCGGACGCGTTCGATTGCATCGAGGATGACCCGGACGGAGCCATCCCCGTCGTTGTGGATGTGGATGTCGAACCCTGCTCGTTCGGTGGCCTCGATCTGCGCCTCGATCGCTTCGGGTCCAAAGGTCATGTGTCCGACTGATCCCTTGGCACACCCGCAGAAGGGTTCGAGCAGCAGCGCCCCACCCGAGAAGGCAGTGCCGTCAGCCCACATCTTCTGCACCGAGATCTTCAGGTGCTCAGAGCGAATGCGGCGATTCCACTCGACCAATGTCTGGGCGAGCTGGGTGGCGCCATCATCGACGTCGCGGGTGAACACCGTGCCAACGATCCGAAGGTTGAGCTCACCGCGCTGATCTCGCTCGACGAGGTCGAGGTAGACGTCTTCGGCGGCATCGGACTTGCCCAGGATGATGCCGGCCTCCATGTAGCCAGTGAGCCCCCAACTCGGGGCGGGGTCCAAGGTAAGCGCCTGAGCCTCTCGGACCGAGGCCAACGAGAACCCACCGAGCGGGGCGAGGAGCAGCATGGAGGCTCCTTCGACGGCACGTCCGGTGGGCACGCCTTGGGCGTCACGAACGAAGTACTGCGAACCCGGCTCGGGGTCCGGGGTTGCGGCATCGATTCCGGCGAGCTCCATGGCCCTGGTGTTGAACCAGGAGTCATGGGAGTCGTAGCTCATGATGACCACGGGCCGATCGGGAATGACCTCGTCGAGCATTGCCCGGGTTGGCCCGTCAGGGCCGAAGTAGGTGGGGATGAATCCAGAGCCTCGGACCACCGGGGCGTCGGGGTGCTCCGCGGCCCATCGGGCGATCTCCGAACACATCGCGGCTGGCTCTGTGATGCCGTTGAGATTGCAGCCGATCTTGGCGATCCCCCCGAACCCGCCGAGGTGATTGTGAGCGTCGATGAACCCAGGCAGGAGCATGCCGCCCTTGAGGTTGACGTGGTCGGCTGCCGGGCCGGCGATCAGGCGCGCACCGCGCTCATCTCCCACATAGACGATGGTCTGGTCGACCACCACCACTGCGGCAGCCCAGGGCTGCGCAGGGTCCATCGTGTAGATGGAACCACCTGAGAAGACGGTGGTGCTCATCAGCCGAAGCGGGCGCGTGCCTCTTCCTCGCCGTGGGCGTTGCGCGCGGTGACAACCTTTCGAGGAAGGAAGCCGTAACCCTTTTCGACGTTCTCCTTGCGCCACTCCATGGTGTCGGCGGAGTCCGAGCAGACCTGCATGCGCGGCAAGTGGCCCTGGATGTGGGTGCGCATGCCCATGCCCTCGAAGGCGGCCTTGACGCCCGCCTTGATGTTCATCAGCACACTGAGGGGTGCCTCGGCGATTTGGCGGGCCACGATTTCGGCCTCAAGCTCGAGCTGGTCGCGGGGAACCACGCGGTTGACCAGACCCTGGGACTTCGCCTCCTCAGCATTGAGGGTGGAGGAGAGGTAGAGGTACTCATAGGTCCGGTGGATGTTCATGAAGTTCCAGGGCTCGATCATCGTCTCGCCGCCGGGAAGTGCGAAACCCTGCGGAAGAGGCATCTGGAAGTAGGCGTCGTCCGAGGCGATGACGATGTCGTTCGACAGGGCGAAGTAGGTCCCGCCGCCGATGCAGTAGCCGTTGACCGCGCAGACAGTCGGCTTCTGGAACTCGAGCAGGTTGAGGACAGGCCAAAGGAACAGGCGGAGGGTCCCTTCCATGAAGTAGCCGGCTTCCGCGGCCTCTTGGAACTCGTCGTAGGGCATCTTGCCCGGTTCGGGGTTCAGGTCGTGGCCTGAGCAGAAGCCCTTGCCATTGGCCTTGAAGATCAGAACCTTGATGTTGTAGTCGTTCTGAGCATCCTTGAGGGCCTCTTCGACCTCCCAGACCATGTCCGAGCTCTGGGCATTGGCAGCCTCGGGGCGATTGAGGATGATCCGTGCGATCGGACCGTCCTTCTCATAGATGATTGCCGTGTGCTCGCCGGTCTCCATGGTCCCCTCCCCGGGTGGTCGTTGATGGATCCGAACCGTAGCCCACAGGACCAACTCAGGCCCATGGTGCGAAGAGCGCCTACGATCCTCCTGCGCCAGCAGGTGGCGGGAGGATTCGATGAAACTCATTGTGGCGGTGATCAAGCCGTTCAAGCTCGATGACGTCAAGGAGGCCCTCAAGGCAGCCGGCGTCTCCGGCATGACGGTTTCCGAGGTGCAGGGCTACGGCCGCCAGCGAGGGCACACCGAGGTCTACCGAGGGGCGGAATACGAGATCGACTTTGTCCCCAAGGTGAGGGTTGAGGTGCTCTGCGAGAGCGAGCGGGCCGATGAGATCCTCACGTTGATCGTCGATGCGGCGGCCACCGGGACCATCGGAGATGGCAAGGCGTGGGTGCAGAACGTCGAGACGGTGGTGCGAGTCCGTACTGGCGAGCGCGGAACGGATGCGATCTAGATGCAGTCGCTCGACACGCTCTGGGTGATCATCGCTGCAGCCCTGGTGCTCTTCATGACCCCGGGGCTCGCGCTCTTCTATGGCGGCATGGTGCGTTCCAAGAACGTGCTGGCCGTCATGATGAATTCGCTGATCGCCATGGGGTTCATCACGATCTTGTGGGTACTGGGAGCCGGTTCACTGGCCTTCGGTCCCGATGCAGGCGGCGGCGTGATCGGCAACTTCTCGCTCGCCGGCTTTGCCAACCTGAACCATCCGCTTCCTGGATTCCACGGGATGATGGCCTCGCCCCTCGCGGTGATGGTCTTCCAGATGATGTTTGCGGTGATCACCGCGGCACTGATCTCTGGCGGCACCACGGATCGCATCAAGTTCGTGAGCTACGCGCTGTTCATCGGCATCTGGTTGTTCGTGGTCTATGCCCCGGTCGCACACTGGGTGTTCAGCCCGCAGGGTTGGCTTGCCCGGCGCGGTGTCCTCGACTTCGCCGGCGGCACGGTCGTGGAGATCTGCTCAGGCTTCTCCACGCTGGCCGTCGTGCTCGTCCTGGGGAAGCGGCGCGGCTGGCGCAAGGAGTCGATGGCACCACACTCGGTCCCGCTCTCGCTGCTCGGCGTCGGCATCTTGTGGTTCGGATGGTTCGGCTTCAACGCCGGCTCATCGCTCGGGTTCAACTCTGTCGCTGTGCACGCGTTCGTCAATACGCAGGTGGCAGCGGCTGCCGGTCTGCTCGGATGGCTCATCTTCGAGAAGTCCAAGGAGCCTCGACCCACCACGCTGGGTGCCGCGTCTGGAGCGGTCGCCGGCATGGTGGCGATCACGCCCTGTGCCGGATTCGTCACCACCATGGCGGGGATCGGGATCGGCTTCGCTGCAGGTCTGGTGTGCGCGTGGGCGGTGCGTCTCAAGTTCCGGCTTGGCTATGACGACTCGCTCGACGTCCTCGGCGTCCACGGGGTGGGCGGCCTCTTGGGCATGGTGCTGCTCGGGCTCCTGGCCACGCGTTCGATCAATCCTTCGGGAGCTGATGGCCTGCTGACGGGTGGCCACTGGTCATTCTTCGGCTGGGAGATCCTCGCCGCCGTGGTGGTGGCGGTCTTCTCCTTCGGCGTCACCTGGCTGCTGGCCACGGCGTTGGACAAGACCATCGGTCTGCGAGTCAGCCCAGAGGACGAGTTCACTGGTCTCGACCTCACCCAGCACTCCGAGTCGGCTTATGCGCTCGGAGGAATGGGCCGCATCAGCTCCTAGAGCTCGATGAAGTCGATGAGGCCCCAGTCGAGGGCTACGTCGACATTGATCGACGCACCCGAGATCCCGAGCCAGTTCGTCCGGTGGCGGCCGATCCTCCTCGGGATGCTCACCGTCCCTCCGGCCCCGGGGATCAGACCCATGGCCACCTCGGGGAGACGGAAGAAGGCATCGGGTGCAGCGAGGACCTCGCCGGCGAAGGCCGGCAACTCGATGCCTGCGCCCACGCAGGCGCCGTGGACGTGGCAGGTCAGTCGATGACGCTGGGCGGCCACATGCAGACCTGCCGATCTGGTGGCACGAACCAGGTGGGCGAAGCCTCCATCGGGAGCAGTGCCGAACTCGTTCAAGTCACCGCCGGCGGAAAACGCCGGCCCGGCGCCTGCGAGATGGATCATCGACACGGTGGGATCCGCGCTGGCATCGATCAACGCCGCACAGAGTGCGTCGCGGAGTTTCGCGCCGAGCGCGTTGCGCCGCTCCGGTCGATTGAGGGTCAGAAAGACCTCGTCGCCGACTCGGTCGATGAGCACAAGCTCGTGGCCCTCGGCAACAACGTCCTCCTTCGGGTCCGGGCGCGTGTCGAGCCAGGACTGAAACACCTCTGAGGCTTGGAGGGCGGAGTAGGCGAGCGACTCGTAGAGCAGGTCACCTGGTTCATCTCGATGCTCGCCGGAGCGAAGGATCTGAGCCAGGACCACGGCGGCCACCGGCGAAGCCTCTGCGGCTTCGAGGACAAGGCGACCCGCCTCGGCGAGGTCGAGATGGTCGATGGATCCTGGGGAGGGCTCCTCGGTGAGGACGAGGTCTAGGCCGATCAAGTCGGCCTCAGTGGCGGTCGACCCGGTCCCTACGACCAGGCAGGGGAGGAGGTCCGGGACTCCAGTGAGAGCCTCATCACCCTGGTCAAGATCGACGAAGAGGACGGGCGCTCCCTCGAGCACTCCGAGCACTTCGTTCGATCCACCGCGCACCTGATCGAAGAGTCGGCTGGCCTGGGCCCTGCTCAGCGGATCGGTTCCCACGCGGCGAGCGTAACCTTTGGACCCATGGATGCGGGTGGAGCATTGACTCCGAGCGAAGAGGTGCGCGCGTGGTGCGCCACAGGTCTGCTCGCTCTGTGTGGAACTCCCGAGGAACCTGCGGCTCCCCCGATTGGCTTGGTGGACGGACTCATCGCGCTCGAGAAGCGCACGGTGCATGCCGCCGCCGTCCTTGGAGCAGAGCTCTCGATTTCCTGGCCTGAGCTCGTCCTGGGGCGTGCCGCGATGCGGCGGTTCACCCCGAAGGGCCGCACCTCGGCGAACGGCTCGTGCCGGCTGCTCGCCACGCGGGACGTTCCGGTCGCGCTCAACCTTCCTCGGCCGGATGACCTCGCGGTTCTTGATGCGCTTGTCGAAGGTGAAGTCGGCGAGGACTACTGGTCAAGCCTCGAGCACTGGGCGGCAAGTCAGAGTTCCCAAGAGGTGCTCGATCGCACCGCGTTGCTGCATCTCGCAGCGGGTGCGCTTGGAGAGGCGCGCTCCGACGCAGTGGTCAGGTCCCAGGTGGGTGAACGAACCGCGCCACGTTCCCTCCAAGGCCTCAGGGTGGTTGACCTCACCTCGATGTGGGCGGGCCCGCTCTGCGCCAATCTGCTGGCCCAGACCGGTGCCTCGGTTCTCAAGGTTGAGGCGAGGGCGCGCCCTGACGGCGCGCGCCTCGATGAGCGCTTCTACGCCTGGCTCCACCCCGAGGATCAGATCGACGTCATCGTCGACCTTGGGACTCCCACGGGGCGCGAGGAACTCCGTCGGATGCTTGAGAGCGCAGACGTGGTGCTTGAGTCCTCGCGGCCTCGCGCGCTGCGGCAGCTCGGGTTGGACTACGAGTCGCTCTCGCTCCGACCCGGGATGGTGTGGGCAGCGATCACGGCTCGGGGTCCACTTGAGCCCATGGCGGTGGGATTCGGCGATGACGCGGCAGTGGCCGGTGGGCTCGTGGCGAGAACGATGGAGGGCGAGGAAGTGTTCTGCGGGGACGCCATCGCTGACCCGATCAGCGGGATGTTCGCAGCTGCAGAGGTGTTCGAATCCCTGGCTGCAGGCGGCGGCGTGCACCTTGGAATCTCGATGGCTGGCTGCGCGCGCTCGGTGATCTCCTTTGATCGCGCCGCCGAATGCAGGGCGTTCATTTCACGTCGTGTTGATGGCCATCTCGCCGTCGAGGTGGACGGCGAGATGATCGAGGTCCTCGGGCCCAGAGTGCCGGTGGGGGTCTGATGCTGCTGGTCAACGCTGGAGCAATCGCCTGGGGCGCGGTGGTGGGCGAGGAGCGATTCGATGTCCGGCTCGAGGGAGACCGCATCCTTGAGGTTGGTCATGGTCTGGAGCGCCAGCACGGTGAATCGGTCTTCGACCTCGAGGGAATGCGATTGGCACCAGGACTGCACGATCACCATGTGCACCTCCGCGCTCTTGCGGCACTGGAGTCCTCGGTCATCGTGGGTCCCCCTGAAGTGCAGAACCTCGCGGAACTTTCCGAGCGGCTGCACGCATCGGAGGCGCACATGCTCTCGGGGCAGTGGTTGCGCGGTGTGGCGTATCACGAGTCCGTGGCAGGGGATCTCGATCGACAGGTCCTTGACGCCTTGGTCTCGGATCGACCGGTTCGGATCCAGCACGCGACGGGGATGTTGTGGATCTTGAACTCACGGGCCATCGAGGAGCTCAGAATCGGCGACGATGCACCTAGCGGCGCAGAGCGCGATTCGCACGGTCGCCTCAATGGGCGGTTCTGGCGCGAGGACCAGTGGCTCGCGACGAGGTTGCCGAAGACCAGCCATGACTTCTCTGCACTGAGTCAGTTGGCCGCCAGTCGAGGCGTGACGGGATTTACTGATGCGACGCCAGGTGCCCGAGAGGCCGAGGTCGCTGCCTTCGTCGAGGCCAACAAGGACGCTGTGCTCCTGCAGCGTCTCTGCCTCATGGCGGAACCGGGGACGAAGTCTCCCGAGTCGGAGATGGTGAGCTTGGGCCCGGTCAAGGTGCTGCTCGACGACATGGCCTTGCCCGCGTTCGAAGACCTCGTCGAACAGTTCAAGGGAGCACATGCAGGTGGCCGCCCTGCCGCCGTCCACTGCGTCACGAGGACGTCCGCGGTGCTCGCAGTGGCGGCGTTCGAGGCTGCAGGTGTGCAGCGCGGTGACCGGATCGAGCATGGATCGATCCTCGGTCTCGACACGGTGGAGGCCATCGCGCGCCTCGGCCTGAGCGTGGTGACCCAGCCGGGGCTCCTAGTGACCAGAGGCGATCGTTGGATCCAGGACGTTCCCGAGCGGTCGCACCCAGATCTCTGGCGTCTTGGGTCCCTGATCGAGGCGGGCATCACGGTGGCCGGCTCGACTGATGCACCCTATGGCTCGCCCGACATCTGGCTCGGCATCGGCGCGGCCCACGATCGTCGGACGATGCAGGGCCAGATCCTGGGCCCGAGCGAGGGCATCGGTCCCTCGAGCGCGCTCGGGCTGTTCACTTCTGATGCCCATGATCTGGCTCGTCAGCGCCAGGTGGCACCGGGCGAGTTGGCGGATTTGGTCGTCGTCGAACCCGGATCCGCAGGCTACGCAGGGGTCCCGACCCCTCTGGTCAAAGCCACCTTCGTGGCCGGCCGACTCATCTACGCCGCCCCCTGAGCCCCGGGGTGCTCTGGTTGGTGGGCCCGCCTGAGAGGGCGTAGAGTTCAAATTCGCACGATCCGTGATCAATAGGGGAGTTTCCATGGAGTTGAAGGCCGGTTCTCGTTACGCCAGCACCGTGAGCGACGTCAATGTCGTCATCGTCAAGGCGCCTGCCGGTGATGTCGAGCTGACCTGCGGCGGCGCGCCGATGGTCGCCCTCGGCGAGGAGTCGATCTCGGGCGCACCTGCTGCCGGTGCC
>CAWUMT010000001.1:0-29088 GCA_963923735.1 uncultured Acidimicrobiales bacterium | reverse complement strand
GCACGACTCCAAGTCGGAGCCCCTGAGTCAGCGCACTGAGCAAGGCTTCAACGGTGACGGGTCCACCGAGGCTCACGCCAGCCGCCCATGAGGGCAACGAGACCGAAGGAATGTGGAACAGCTCAGTGCCAGGCAGACGCTGACCGAAGATGATCTGGAAGACCACCCGGATCACGATGACGGCCACAGCGAGCTTCAAGAACGCACTCGCTGCCGCGCCCCAGGGGGCCATGGAGCGACACAACAGCGCCACGCTGAGCGCCACGGCCCCGAGGCCGAGGAGAAGGATCGGGTTGGTGGTCATGAGTGCGCCGGCGCCGAGTCCGAGTGCCCAGCCCCACCAAGCCAACGGGTGCGGGGTGCGGTCACGCACCACGGCGCCTTCGCCACTTCGCGAATCCCACGCCGGCGCCGATCGCCACTGCAAGACCGAGCACGCTGAAACTCACAGGAACGGCGGACCCCGACGATTGTTCGGAGGCGGTCGAGGTCGTGGTCGTTGAGGACCGAGACGAAGCCCCAACACCGCTCGTCGTGGTTGTGGTGGAACTCGTCGCGGGGACGGTGGTCGCCCCCGGCATCGGGGTGCTCGCAGCCGACGTGGTCGGCGTCACGGCCACGGGACAGGCGATTGCGGAGTCCGATGCGCTTCGGGGGGCCGGATCCCCAGGCGTGCCGGTCCCCGAGGGCTCGTAACGGAACCCGATCGCCGTGGTGTTGGTGGCCTCATGGCTCGCAGGGCCCTCGTGGGCATAGGCCCATCCCGATGGGGTCCCGTGAAAGTAGGCCCAGTAGGCAAAGTGAGCTCCGCTCTGGGCGCCACAGCCGCTGGCCGGAGAGCCATCAATCCCACAAAGCAGTCCGGTAGGACCGAACCGCAAGCCCCCCCGACCAGCGTGGGCGAGCGCGTCGGCGAGCACCTGGGCGTCGGACTTCCCGGCGCCGTCCTCGCAGAGCACCAGCGGGGCTCGTGCGTCTCCGAAGTCGATCACGACGGCGACCGCGCGCGCCGCGGCACTCGCCACACCGGACATGCCGGGCAGCGCTGTCAACGCGAGCACGACGGCTCCGATGGCGAGCAGACGACGCATCAGAGCTGCAGGGAGTACCCGCTGAGGCCGAGGATGGCCTCGATCGTCGAGAGGTTGTCCGGAAGCGAGCCGGCCTGCCAGACGATGCCGTAGGAGAGCTTCGACTGGAAGGTGGCAAGGGCTTGATAGGGCGTCACCCCGGACTTGGTCCACTGAGCGATCGTCCCCGCCTCAAGTTGGCCCGCCATCACGAGCGCCGTGATCACTGCCGAGGTCGAGTCCGAGTCGCCCTGATCATTCTTGTAGAACCCCCAGGTCCCGTCCGCCTTCTGGGCGCTGGCGAGCCAGGTCAGGGCGCGCGCCGAGGAACCCGTCGTCGGATCGGCGCCGCTGGCCTTGAGGCCGAGCAGGGCGTCGGCAGTCGAGTTCGTGTCGAAGCGGTTCGCTCCCCATCCGCTCGACGCGCATGGTTGCGTCGTTCCCCGGAAGGCAGGGAACGCTCCATTGGGGCACTGCTGATGCTCGATCCAATTCGTTGCCGAGACGATCACTGGATCAGTCGGCAACATCCCGTTCTTGATCAGCCCGAGGATGGCGAACGCGGTGCGTTGGACCCCGTCGTAACAGGCCATCGGGCTGTTGAGTCCGAACAGGCCACCGGGCCGCTGCGTGGCGAGGAGCCGCGCCTGGAGCGCTGAGAGGTCGAAGGAGCTCTGCGCCCCGGTCAGGTTTGCCAGATAGAGCACGAGGCCCAGGTGGCCCGCATCGTCGTAGGCCGTTGCGGACCCACACCCGCTCGTGACGTGCACGTACTTCTCGACACGTGCTTCGAGATAACCGAGCAGGAGGTTCTCCTCAGTGGTTCGACCCAACGCGTGGAAGGCCAGGATCGCCTCGGCCGTGAGCGACAGATTCGGCGTCGTTCCTGAGTAGGCCACGTACGCGGTGTCGGTTGCGTTGATGGTCTTGTGGATGAGCTGGCTCGCCAGGTAGTCACCGGCCCTCTGTGCTCGACCGGGCAGTCCGGCAGCCGAGGCGGCGCTGGTGGTGAGGGTGTTCAGTCCGAGGCTGAGGACGAGGGCGCCGGCCACGAGGGCACTTCGGCGGCGGGTCTTCATTGGTTCCTCCTACTGCTTGGGAGGAACCCGGGGCCTCTGTCCGTGAGGCTTTGTCGAGCCCCGCCCGCGTGTCTCGACGCTGCAGGTGGTTTGGGCGTCCCTGAGGTATCCCGACTCGCTGCACGATGACTCGTGCTGCCTACGGTTGCGGACCAGTGCCGGACTTTGACCGGCTTCCCCTCAAGGTCGCATGGTGGTGTTCGAGGCCGAACCTAGCACGGGCCTTGATTCGTTTCTTTGGTCGAGGTTCAGCCTGAGACGAGTTGGTGGCTCATCTCGCCAATGGACTCGGCCCAGGTGACGAGCTCTTGGCCGGGCTGGAGATAGCGAGGCGGCGTGTGGCCTTGGCCCGCTCCGGCGGGCGAGCCCGTGTAGAGCACGTCGCCGGGGTACAGCTCGATGACCGCGCTGATCTGAGCGAGCGCCTCGGGGATCGGGAAGACCATGTCGGTGGTGCGGGCATCTTGGACGGTGACCCCGTCGACGCTGCAGGCGATGCGCACGTCGTTGGGATCGGCGAATTCATCGAGGGTGGAGATCCACGGCCCGAAGGGAGCGAAGCCCGGGTAGGACTTCCCCAAGGAGAACTGCCGGCCCGCACCCATCTGCACCGCCCGGTCAGAGAGGTCCTGGCCGACGCAGAGCCCAGCCACGTGATCCCAGGCATTCTCGGCGGCAACCTTGAAGGTGTGCTTCTTGATGATCACCACGAGCTCGACCTCGTAGTCGACCGTCTCAGAGGCAAGGACGATCTCACCAAAGGGTCGACCGAGGGCCGAGCGGAACTTGGTGAACACCGCAGGGATCTTGGAGACCTCAAGGCCCATCTCGGCAGCGTGGGAGTGGAAGTTCATCCCGATGGCCATCATCTGGGCAGGGCGAGGGGACGGGGCCCTCAGGAGCCCTTGGGTGAGCATCTGGAGCGGGCCATCGAGCGAGGGGGCCAGGGCGACGAGCTCGTCGATCCGTTCGATTGCTTCGAGAGGATCCGAGGAGAACGCGCCATCAGTGGCGTGCGCGACGTCGAGCCCACCCTCGGGCAGGACGATGGTGGAGCGGCCGTCAAGGTTGGCCAGACGCATGGGACTCCTCAGGGAACGGGGCGACGGATCGGACCCCTGAGCCTAACGGTGGACCTCAGGAGGCCACGAACCGATAGCCCGCCCCGCGGACGGTCTGTATCAGTGAGGTCTGACCCGGCTCGTCCAGCTTTCGGCGCAGGTAACCGATGTAGACATCGACCACGTTGGAGCCCGGGTCGAAGGAGTAGTCCCAGACCGCCGAGAGGATCTGGGTTCTCGAGAGGACCTGTCCTGGATGACGAAGAAACAGCTCGAGCAGCGTCCACTCGCGCTGGGAGAGTTCGATGCGCCGTCCGTTGCGCGTGGCGATCTTCGAGAGCACGTCGAACCGCAAGTCACCATGGACCAGCTCGGTCGTGCTCGGCTGCTCCGCAGTGCGCAGCACGGCACGGATCCGCGCCAGGAGCTCTTCGAAAGCGAAGGGCTTTGCCACGTAATCGTTGGCCCCCCGATTCAGACCCGCCACCCGGTCGGCCACCTCGCCACGGGCGGTGAGCACGATGACGGGTGTCTGATCGCCCGAGAGCCTCATGGATTCCAAGAGGGTGGACCCGTCGGCGTCGGGTAGGCCCAGATCCAGGAGGACCAGGTCGAGGTCGTCCTCGATGGCGAGCTCGGCACGGGCCGCCTCCACCGTTCCGGCCACCATCGACTGATAGCCCTCGGCGCGCAGGCCCTTCTCGAGGAAGGACGAGATACCCGGGTCGTCTTCGACAATGAGGATCTTCATCGGCTGTGCTCCTCTTCCTTGACGTGGGGCGCGCGCAGCGCTCGTGTGGGTTGTTCGATCACGGCAGGCGGCAGCAGCACGGTTGCCGCGAGCCCGCCGAGGTGGGAGACGCCGATCTCGATGCGCCCCCCGTGGGCTTCAGCCACGGCGCCGACGATCGAGAGCCCGAGGCCCGTGCCGTCACGCACCGAGCTGTCGGGTCGACCGAATCGGGTCAGCACCAACTCTCGCTGCTCAAGGGGGATGCCAGGGCCCGAGTCCCCCACCGTCAATGCCAATTCACCGGTGTCGGCCCGTACGCGCGCGTCGAGCTCGATGCGATCGCCTTCCTCGGTTGCCTTGACGGCATTGTCCAGGAGGTTCAGCAGTGCGCCGCGCAGCTTGGACTCGTCGACCTCGACCACGAGGTCGTCGACCTGACCCAGTGAGACGTTCCTTGAGCCGAGCACCGAGGTCGCACCAGCGAGATCGGCCATGAAGGATCGAAGGTCGACTGGTTGGATCTTGAGGAAGTCTCGTTCAAGCGATCGGCCGAGGAGGAGCAGCTGTTCGATCAGCTTGCGCATGTGTTCGACCTCACCGAGGAGGAGTGTGAGGGTCTCCGCGATCTCCTCAGGATCCTTGAGATCGGTTCGAGACAAGACCTCGAGATGCCCCCGGATCACGGTGAGTGGAGTCTTGAGCTGGTGTGACACGTCCGCGAGAAGGCGGCGCTGCATGGCAAGCACCTCATCGATGCGGTCGAGCATCGAGTCGAAGGTGGCCGCAAGCTCCCCCACCTCGTCATCGGTGCCCTGGTCTCCGAGTCGACGGTCGAGGTCGCCCTCTTCGATCGTGCGAGCCGTGGTCGTGATCCGCCCAACCGTGCCAAGCAGCCGGCGAAGGAGGAGATAGGCGCCAAGCACCGCAGCGATGAAGGCAATGGCCGCGCCCACGATCGCCAACTGCAACATGGAGCGCTGGTCTGCGGCGGCGGCGGACATGTCGTAGACGGCCATCACCTGTCCGATGGTCTGGTTCGACTCGACGATCGGTGCCCGAAGGGTGAGCACGTCGATGCCCCCGCTCTTGACCGACGCGACGCTTGACGAAGCAGGGGGGGTCTCCAACAGAGCGGTGATCTGCGGGTTCTTGAGCAGTGCGGTCGCACCTGCCGAGGCGTAGCGCTGTGACCCGCGGAGATCAACGATCAGCTCCTCCCCGGCCGGGAGGACGGTGGTGGAGAGGTAGCTCACCGTGAACCCCTCAGCAGGGTTCGTAGTCGACGCCGCTGCCTTCGAGTAGTCCGCCACCGCTGCGGACATGTTGTTGGTGGCCTGTGCGGTGCTACGCGTCTGCAACGAGTGCCACGTCACCCAGGTGGAGGCCGCCATCACCACGACCAAGAGCGCACCGAGGAAGGCGCTCAGTCGCAACGCAGTGCCGACGCGACGCGGGCGTCGCGGGGAGTTCGCCATGTTCAGCGCTCGTGGCTGGAAGAAGGAGTCGAATCGCCGTGGTGTCCGCTGCCCTCATGGCCCGAGTCACCCTGGTGGTCATCGTCCGGATTCGTCGTCGGAGGCACGATCACCTGGGTGCTTCCATCCTCACCTTCGGTGACCACGGGCTTGTTGGGCGTGACCAGTTGTGTGCTCGGTGCGGTCGTCGTGGGCGAGCTGGACCGCGGAAGGGTCGTGCCGCTTGAGGATGATGGCTTCGTGGCGGGCTTCGTTCCCGACGAGCCAGAACCGACCTTTGGGTTCGGACCGGAGGTGACCTCCGGGCTCGACCCTGGCTGCGTTGTTCCCGGAGACGCCGCTCCCGTGGGACTTCCGCCCACCGAGACGGTGCCAGGAAGGTTTGAACTCGGCTCCGTTGATGCCGTGGCGGCCAAGGCGTAGATGCCGACAGCGAGGAAGGTTGCGGCGACGCCCACCAACCAGAGTGGCGCCTTGGAGAGGGTCGTCGAGAGGCGGGTCGGGCTCACCCCTCCATCGTGCCCCATGGGACCTCCCTCAGGGGTTGCGCCTCGCTGAGGTGCCTGGAGTCCGCTCACGACCCACCTGTGACCGGGGGCTTGGGCGCAGGAACGGTGGTTGGCACCGGCGTGGGTGCCGGGACCGTCGTGGGCGTGACCACGGGTGCCGGCGTGCTCGATCCGCCTGAGGAGATGCCTCCTGAGGTGGTCGGCGTCCAACTCGATCCACCGCCTGAGGTGGTGGGAGCAGCGCTCGCTCCCCCGCCTTGGGGTGCAACTGAACCCGTGGCGCTCGGCGTCGTGGTCGAGGCCGCCCCACCCTGCGCCAACTGTGCTTGGCGCTGCGCGATCTGAGCCTGTGCGTCACTGATCTGCTGACGCAGTGACGCCGTCTGGTCGTTGCTCGACGAGGGGGAGCTAGGGGCGGTTCGTGCTGCCCCCACACCGGCCACCGTAAGGGCGGCGATCGTGACCCCTGCGGTGGCGGCCACCACAGTGCCCGCTGCGGTGCTGCGATGGCGACGAGCCCTAGTCATCGTGGCCACCCTCGTGCTCGTCGGAGGATCCGTGGTCGTCGTCGCCCCATGACGGCGGCGTCGTCGGCGTGGTGCTTGGAGTCGTCACCGGGACCGTTGTCGGGGGGACGGTCGAGGGCACCGTGTTAGGAGCCGACGTGGTCTGGGTGGTGTGTGTGCTCGGAGCCTGGGTTGAGGTCCGCGACGTTCCGCTGACGGTCGTCGGGGTACTGGCCCGACCGGAGGAACCTGAGGTGGTGGGCGTGGACCCAGATCGTTGCGCGAGTTGCGCGTCAAGTCCTGCCCGCTGGGCGTTCAGAGCGTTGAGTTGGGCCTGCAGCGACCCGGTCGACCCCGTGGCCTCTGACGTGGGCATGGCCGTGGCGGCCAGTGACACCGCTCCGCCCGTCAGCACCGCTGCGGCGATGAGCCCAATGATCCAGTTGAATGCGCCTCGCATCATTCCTCCTTGCAGGATCCATAGTGGTTTCGGGCTCTGAAGGCTCTATGAGACTCAGATGAGAGCCCTCTCATCTTGGATTTCTGGCCGGTGGGCCGTAGCCTCGGAGATCCCCGGCGACCAAGGAGCATTCGTGGGTCTCTCCATCGGCATCGTGGGCCTTCCCAATGTGGGCAAGTCCACCCTGTTCAACGCACTCACCCAGAACGACGTCCTGGCGGCCAACTACCCCTTCGCCACCATCGAGCCCAACGTCGGCGTGGTCTCGGTCCCCGACCCTCGGCTCGCCCAGTTGGCGGAGATCTACGGCTCAGAGCGGATCCTTCCCGCCGCAGTGACCTTCGTGGACATCGCCGGCATCGTGCGCGGCGCCTCCGAAGGAGAAGGACTGGGCAATCAGTTCCTCGCTGCGATCCGCGAGTCAGATGCGATCTGCCAGGTGGTCCGAGCGTTCGTCGACGAAGACGTCATCCACGTCGAGGGCACCGTCGATCCCGCTGCGGACATCGAGACCATCAACACCGAGCTGATCCTCGCCGACCTCCAGACCATCGACAATCGGCTCCCAAAGCTCGAGAAGGAAGCCAAGCGGGACCCCGAGCTGGCGGACCAGCTCAAGGCGGTCCAGGCGGCACGCGTCGTGCTCAACGAGGGACGGACGATCTCCTCGGCCGCTGGCTCCTTGGACGTCGAGCAGTTGCGTGACCTACACCTGCTGAGTGCCAAGCCGTTCCTCTACGTCTTCAACGTCGATGAGGCCGGCCTCGAGGACACCGCACGCCACGCGGAGCTCGCCTCCTTGGTGGCCCCCGCCCCCTCGCTCGTGCTCTGTGCACAGCTCGAATCCGAGCTGGTCGGCCTCGAGGGCGAGGACCTCGCCGACATGCTCGGCTCCTACGGCCTCTCCGAACCCGGCTTGAACCGCCTGATCCAACTGGGATTCGAGACCCTGGGGCTCCAGACCTACCTGACGGCAGGTCCGAAGGAGTCGCGTGCCTGGACCATCCACCGTGGCGACACCGCGCCCAAGGCCGCCGGCGTCATCCACACAGACTTCGAACGCGGCTTCATCAAGGCCGAGGTGATCTCGTTCGCCGATCTGATCGAAGCCGGCTCCGTGGCCAATGCGCGCGCGGCAGGAAAGGTCCGCCTCGAGGGCAAGGACTACGTGATGGCCGACGGCGACGTCGTGGAGTTCCGCTTCAACGTCTGAGGGTCAACCCTGGCGCTTGGCCATGATCGTGATGCCAGCGGGTGCGAGCTTCGACAGAGGCGTGCGCTGCAGCTCGGGCGGCAGATGGAAGCTCGAGGAGACGACCTCGACCTTGCAGATGAAGAGGCCCGCATCGATGATCGCCATCTGGAGCTCGTCGATCGAGATGTGATTGCACGAGCGATACAGATCGAACATCGCGGAGGCCAGGTCCTCTTCGGGGATCACGGCGGCCAGATGGTCGCGGATCTCCGCAGGGCTCTTGAGCAGGTGTTGGAACGGTTCGTCGAACCAGGTCCACAAGTGAGATCCGTGCTCGGAGTTCCACATCGGCCAGATCTGGATGAACACGACCCCCTCGGGCCGAAGGACCCGGTGGGCCTCACGGAGAAGGGGTCGGGGGTCTGAGACATGCTCGAAGACCGACCACGCGGTGACCAGGTCGAACGACCGGTCCTCGAAGGGAAGCGCAACAGGCTCAGAGACGGCGAAGCTGATCGCTTCCTCGTCTCCGATTGGGGCTTCACCGTGTTCGATGCACTTCTCCGTCAGGAAAGCTCGGTCCACCTCGAAGAGATCGCAACCGACCACCCGTGCTGCATTGGCCCGTCGCAGCAGGCCCAGCGAAATGATCCCGTCTCCACACCCCACGTCGAGGATCTCGGCTCCGGCCACCGAGGTGCCTTCGGGCGCGAGGAACGCAACGACCCCGTCGACAGCGTCGACGAAGTGCTCGTCCCACCACTCCGGCAGGTTGGCGTGCCAGCGGACGGCTGAGAACTCATCTCCGGCGAAAGCGCGATCTGGCATCGAGGGAACTCTAGGGGCACGACACGGCCTGAGGGAGCCTCCGCACCGAAGAGGGACCACACTCCTAGACTCGGCTCGGCGCAGTGGACAGAGGTCGGCGCCGGATTCGCGAACACGTTGGGCCCCACTGGGCCTTCGAGCTGAGGAGCACTGTTGAGCACGCACCCGATCGACTTCAAGGTCGCCGACCTCTCCCTTGCCGAGTTTGGCCGCAAGGAGATCCGTCTCGCTGAGCATGAAATGCCGGGCCTCATGGCCATGCGCTCTGAGTTCGGTGGGTCACGCCCCCTGACGGGCTCGAGGATCACCGGGTCGCTCCACATGACCATCCAGACCGCCGTGCTCATCGAGACCCTCGTCGCCCTGGGCGCTGAGGTCCGCTGGGCCTCGTGCAACATCTTCTCCACCCAGGACCACGCAGCTGCCGCCGTCGTGGTCGGCCCTGACGGGACTCCCGAGAACCCCCAGGGCGTGCCCGTCTTCGCGTGGAAGGGCGAGACTCTCGAGGAGTACTGGTGGTGCACCGAACAAGCGCTCAAGTGGCCCGGCGAGCCCGGCCCGACCGCCATCTTGGACGACGGTGGCGACGCCACCCTCCTCGTCCACAAGGGTCTCGAGTTCGAGAAGGCGGGCGTGGTGCCCGACCCCTCGACGGCGGACTCTGAGGAATACGGCGTCGTCCTCGGCCTGCTGACCAAGCTCGTGGCGGAGGAGCCCGGTATGTTCACCGCCTTGGCGAACTCCATCAAGGGTGTCAGCGAGGAGACCACCACCGGCGTGCACCGTCTCTATGACATGCAGCGCTCCGGCGAGCTGTTGTTCCCCGCCATCAATGTCAACGATGCGGTGACCAAGTCGAAGTTCGACAACAAGTACGGCTGTCGTCACTCACTCATCGACGGCATCAACCGTGCCACCGACGTGCTCATCGGGGGCAAGGTCGCTGTGGTCTGTGGCTACGGTGACGTGGGCAAGGGCTGTGCGGAGTCCCTCCGCGGCCAGGGTGCCCGAGTGATCGTCACGGAGATTGACCCGATCTGCGCGCTCCAAGCCGCCATGGACGGCTACGAGGTCACCACACTTGAAGCGGCGATCCCCCGTGCCGACATCGTCATCACCGCCACGGGAAACCGTGACGTGGTCACGGTCAACCACATGGTGGGGATGCGCCACCAGACGATCGTGGGCAACATCGGCCACTTCGACAACGAGATCGACATGGCTGGTCTCCTCGTCCACCCCGGCGTGGAGCGCGTCACCATCAAGCCCCAGGTCGACGAGTTCACCTTCGCCGACGGCCACTCGGTGATCATTCTCTCCGAGGGTCGCCTCTTGAACCTCGGGAACGCCACCGGCCACCCCAGCTTCGTGATGTCCGCCTCGTTCACCAACCAAGTGATGGCCCAGATCGAGCTGCACACCAACACGCACACCTACCCCATCGGCGTCTACGTGCTGCCCAAGCACCTCGATGAGAAGGTGGCGAGGATGCACCTGGGTGCCCTCGGGGTCGAGCTCACCGAGCTGACTGACACCCAGGCCAGTTACCTCGGCCTCGAGAAGTCCGGGCCGTTCAAGCCCGACACCTACCGCTACTAGGCCTTCAGTCGGCTCGGGCCTCCGCCCGGGCCAAGAAGCCGTCGAAGCGCGTCCCCGTCAACAGGTCGTCTTCGACCTCGGTCCATTCGGCGTCCACGCGTTCGAAGAACTCGGTGGCGAAGATCTCCCCGAAGACCTCCTCGGGGATCTGGACGAAGAAGGTCTGCGCCGTCTGGGAGGCGTGGGCCACCAATGAGGCGCGCTTGGCCGAGGTGAACGCGCTCACGTCGAGGGTGGCGGCGACCTGATCGTCGAAGGCCCCGATGGTCGGTGCCGGCGTGTCGTCGCCCTCGGGTCCACCGGGTGCCTCGATTCCGTGACGGGCCATGACCTCGCCAAGTTGGGCGAACGCCGAGCGCGGGATAGTGGCGTAGTAGAGCTTCGGCGACTGGCCGGACAACTTCAGCGCGGCATGGGTGGTTCGGTTGGCCTTGATGTGGTCAGGGTGACCGTAGAAGCCGTTCTCGTCATAGGTGATCACGACGTCGGGCTGCTCCTCCTCAAGCACGATGGCCAGCTTGGCCGCCGCCTCGGCCAGTGGCGTCAGGAAGAAGGATCGGACGTCCTCGTTGTACTCCCAACCCTCCATCCCCGAGTCGTGATATCCGAGCAGCACTGAGCGGGAGATCCCGAGGATCCGGACGGACTCCTCGAGCTCGGCCAGGCGGTGGGCCGCCACGAGTGCCGTGTCGTGATCGTCGTGTTCGGGCTTGAGGCCCTCGGGAGTGTCCCCCAGCTCGCCGTTGGTGCAGGTGACCAGCACCACGCGCGCACCGGCGGCGGCATAGCGGGCGATCGTTCCCCCGGTCGTCGAGGCCTCATCGTCAGGGTGCGCGTGCACCAGCAGGATCGTCGGAGTGACCTCGGCCATGGCGAGAGGATAGAGGCCTCAGACGTCCACTCGGACGTAACGCTCGGTGCCGAAGACCGCAGCAAAGAGGCCCGGGGCCATCGCGGCGAGGACCGCGTTGTCCAGCTGGCTCTCATGACAGGCCACCGCTCGCTGCTTGGCCGAGGCCACCGAGGCACCGTGCGTCGTGTGCACTACCTCGGCCTCGTCGTGAGGCACCACGAGGCGCCGTCCCAGCCATTCGGGCAACAGGCCCCCCTCACGCCTCGCTGCGTCAAGGGCTGCGTCGATCCCCTCGGGGGTCATCACCACCGCCTCGACCTCGGCGTCGGGGAGCAGCCGGGCCGTGGCCAGGGCCACCCGGTGGACGGCCACGTGATCGGGATGGCCGTAGAAACCATCGTCGGCATAGGTCAGGATCGTCACGGGACCCTCCGCCTTGAGCACCTCGGCAATCTGGGCGCCAAGGGCCTCGGGATCGAGGTTGCAGAGGGCCACAGGGTTCGCCATCGATGCCCATCCCTCCATCCCCGAGTCAGGGATCCCGAGCTCGACGAGGCGGTCCACCCCGAGTTCCCGGCACGAGGCGCAGAGCTCGCTTGAGCGAACGAGTGCGGTAGCGGCTCGGTCGTGTCCCTCTTCGAGCGGGGTCCGGCCTTCGGGGTCGAACCCCAAGGAGCCATCGGTGACACAGATCACCACGGTGCGCTGAGCGTCCCGTGCGGCAAGGGCGAGCCGTGCTCCAGTGAAGAGCGCCTCGTCGTCGGGGTGCGCGTGCAGGGCGACGAGGGTGCGGCTCATCCGAGCTGAATGGCCTTGACCAGCAGCATCGCCACCGAGAGGACGAGGTACCCGGCGAGCCCGATGAGGGCGAGGCGTCGGGGACCGTCAAGGATGGGGCGGTCCAGCAGGTTGGCCCGCGGCATGCGCCATGAGGCTCGCTCTTCGAAGGCCACCTTGGCTGACGCAGGGCTCCGGCGCAGGAGCCAGATTCCCCCGGCGATGAGCAGGACCGCGCCGAGCAGTGCAGCCATGACGCTCGAGAGCACCACCACGTTCATCGAAGGGAATGCCGTGGTGGCCATCAAGATGAACGACAGCACGATGAGCACGCTCACGATGACGGTGGCCAGAACGTTGAGCCAGGGTCGGTTCACCCATGGCCCGAGCACCTCGGGGTCGTTGCAGAGCAGGAGCAGGAACGTCGTCGACATCGGCAGGAGGAGTCCAGCAAGGGCTTGAACCGTGGTGGTGATGAGCCCGAGCGGCGCCCCGGGGAGCAGGACCAGTCCAGCGGCCAGGACCACGAGGGCGATGAAGGCGCCATAGAAGCCCTTCGCTTCGCGCCAGCCACGATCGAGCGACAGGGTCGAACGGTTCACGTCTGCCATCGCGTAGGTGGTGGCCAACGTGACCGAGGCCGCACCGATGAGCGATGCGTTGAGCAGGATGATGGCAAAGAAGGCTCCGGCCCACGGCCCGACGAGGTGGTGGAGGCCCTGGGCCACCCCGTAGGCATCGGTGTAGTGGCCCGAGAGCTTCGTTCCCGCGAAAGAAGCTGCGACGACGCAGATGATGAGCGTGGCAGCGAAGACGGTGATGACCGAGCCGATCATGGTGTCGGCCCGCTCGTAGTTGATCCACCTCGGCGTGATCTTCTTGTCCACGATGTTGGACTGCTGGAAGAACAGCTGCCAGGGGGCCACCGTCGTTCCCACGATGGCGATGATCAGCAGGACCGCATCGGAAGTCACTCCTCCCTGAATTCCGGGAACCACCATGTGGTGGGCGACGTCACCGAGCGAAGGGTGTCGCATGATCGCCAGAGGGATGACCAAGAAGTTGGCGAAGATGAAGACGAACATGAATCGCTCCCAGCGTCGGAAGCTCCCCGAGGTCGTCATGACGATCAGGCCGAGGCCAGCGAGGGGCACTGAGACGTACTCACTGACGTGGAAATACGACAGAGCGAGGTTCACACCAATGAACTCGGTGGCAATGGTGGCGAAGTTCAGGACCAGCAGGTTCGAGACCGATACGGTGCCCCAGAACTTGCCGTAGCGCTCGCGGATGAGGCGAGCGTGCCCGACACCGGTCACTGAACCCAGACGGACCACCATCTCCTGGTTCACCACGAGCACCGGAATCAGCAGGGGCAGCACCCACAGGAGGGAGAGCCCGAAGTTCTGGCCGGCCTGGGCATAGGTCGACACCCCGCCGGCGTCGTTGTCCCCCACCATGACGATGATCCCGGGACCCAAGATGGCGAGCAGGGTGAGCAGACGGGCGCGCACGCCGGTACGGCTGGTTGTGTCTCCATGCTGAATGGTGCCGAAGGCACCGGTGATCGACTGATCGTCGGCTGCGTGCATTGCTCACCTCCTCTCGGGCGTGACGTCTACGTGTGCGGATCGGCGCCACACGAAGAAGCCACTCCTCGAGAGGTCAGCTACGAAGCTGGCCCTCCAGGCTCATCGCGTAGGACGCCGCGCCGAGGGAGTCCCCTCGGCGGGTGGTACTTGGGGGTTTCAGCGGATCCCCCTCAACTCGTCCAACAGGTGCGCGGCCATAGGACTATTCCTCCACCGCCGCCATGCCGAATTCCTTGCGCCACCCTTGGGGCAGGAGGAGCTCGATCAGGTCATCGATGGTCACCACGCCGAGAATCTGGCCGGTGGCCTTGTCCACTACGGGAGCAACCGTGAGGTTGAAGTCCGACATCTGACGCGCCGTGGTGTGCAGGTCCCAGCTCGGCCGCACCAGCGTGGGTTCCGAGCGGGCCACGTCCTGGATCGACAGATGCTCGGCTGAGCGCACCAGGGTGGCCAGTGGAGCGGAGCCTGTCAGCGTCCCGTCCGGCTCGAGGACGTAGACGACGTTGAGGGCCTCAGCGGGGGCCTTGGAGGTCCGCACTGCCTCAAGGGCGTCGCGCACCGTGGCGGCCATGGCCACCGCCACGTAGTCGGGCGACATGATCCCGCCCGCGGTGTCTGCGTTATAGGACAGCAGGTTGCGGACCTTGGCCTGCGAGTCAGCGGGCAAGAGGCCCAAGATGTCGAGGCGGCGATCCTGATCGATCTCAGCGATGAGGTCGGCGGCATCGTCAGGAGCCATGCGGTCGAGGAGTCGGGCGATCTCGAGGTCGCTCTTCGCGTCGATGAACTCGACCTGGTGCTCGAGGTCGAGCTCCTCGAAGACGTCGGCTGAGAGCTCTGCGTCACCCGAGAGCGAGTCGATGATCTCCTCGCCCTCTTCATGGCTGGCTGCTTCGACAAGGTCGGCGATCTGGGCGGGATGCAACTTGGCCAACTTGCGGTAGGGAATCCGCAACTTGGCCGTGGGCACGTGACTGACAAACGGCTCAATCGACTCAAAGTCGATGATCCCGCTCCTCGAGACGCCATCACCCTTGTCCCAGGGAAGCAGCGAGCGGAGCATGGGACGGCGGCCTGGGTCGATCCCGATCACCTCGCAGCGATCGGCGAGTTGGGCCAGCACGATGTCGTTGGCGCGAATGAGCCGACCGCCGACGAGGTTGATGAGGTGACGAGCCAAGAGGTCCTTGGCCAACAGGAGCTCACCCTCGCGTCGTTCGAAACGACGCAGGTCCACGCGGCGGCCTTGGAAGCGCACCGGAGATCCAGTGAACGAGGGGATCTTTCGCGCCGGCACGAAGAGGTCCCGGCCGCCGATCCTCACCACGAGGCCCACCACCGGGGGGTGGGGGCTGTCGCCAAGGCGGACCACGAGGTCCTCGATGCGCCCGATGCGGTCACCGGCGTCGTCCACGAGCGGGCGACGCACGATGGAGGAGAGGTTCACCATCTCGATGCTCATGTCTCGCTCCCGACTCCGGCGTTCTCGCAGAATCCTACCGGAGGCCTTCGAAGCGCTGAAACCCCTCAAACTCTGGGTGATGAGTCAGTGACGAGTTGGTGACGGACCTAGGCTCATCACATGGCGAGCCACAGCGAGTTCAAGGCCCACGTTGAGGCCTCGGGCATCCACGCACACCTCGACATCTCCATCCGTGAGGCCGCCAAGGACAAGGTGGTCCTAGAGCTCCCCGTGGGATCCACCGTGCACCAGCCCTTCGGACTCCTCCATGGCGGGGTGTCCGCCCTGCTCGCAGAGTCCGCGGCGTCCTTCGGTGCGGCGCTCAATGCTGAGGGCAAGAACGTCGTCGGAGTCGAGATCTCAGCCTCGCACCTGCGCTCAATGACCGAAGGCACACTGGTGGCCACTGCCACCCCTATCCGGGTCGGTCGTTCGATCCAGGTGTGGCACATCGACCTCTCCGATCAGGATGGTCGTCAGATTGCCGACGCCAAGTGCACCGTCTCTGTGCTCGACCCCAAAGGGTGAGCGTGGAGAACCAAGAATTTCAAGGCCCACCTCCTATGCTTCAGTGCGTGAAAGTGACGGCACGATGAACACGGGATTCAAGATCATCGGATGGGGCTCCTCGGTTCCCGACAAGGTCCTCACCAACGCTGATCTCGAGAAGATCGTCGAGACCTCGGATGAGTGGATCGTTGAGCGCACTGGGATCCGCGAGCGCCGTGTCGGCGCAGAATCCACCGCGGGACTCGCCGTCGAGGCAGGCCGCAAGGCCTTCGAGCGCGCCGGGGTCACCGGGGCCGACGTCGACTTCGTCGTCGCCGCCACCATCACCCCCGATCGACCCTGCCCCGGCATCGCCGCCACCGTCCAGGTGGAACTCGGCATCAACGGCGGCGCCATGGACGTCAACGCCGCCTGTTCGGGTTTCGCGTACGGGCTGGTCACCGCGCAGGGTCTGATCATGGCCGGGGCCAAGAGGGTTCTTGTCATCGGGGCCGAGCGCCTGAGCACCATCACGGACTACACCGATCGCAATACCGCAGTGCTCTTTGGCGACGGTGCAGGCGCGCTGCTGGTCGAAGCGGTCCAAGAGGGCGGCGACGTGCTCTCCTGGGATGCAGGCTGCGACGGCAGCCTCGCCCACCTGCTCTATGCCGACTACGGCGACTACATCCGCATGGACGGCAAGGAAGTCTTCCGCAACGCCGTGCGAGCCGTGGTCGAGTCCTCCACCAAGGTGCTCTCCGAGGCCGGGGTGAGCGCGGACGAGATCTCTTTGCTGGTCCCCCATCAGGCCAACATCCGCATCGTCCAGGCCGTCTGCCAGCGACTCGGAATCCCTGAGGAGCGTGCGGCAATGGTGATCGACAAGTACGCCAACACCTCGTCAGCCTCGATCCCCCTCGCACTCGTCGATGCCCTCGAGCATGGTCGGGTCCAGCCAGGAGACCTCCTCCTGCTGACCGGCTTCGGCGCAGGGATGACCTGGGCCAGTTGCGTGCTCCGCTGGCCCGCATGAGCCGGCCCGCCCTCGTCGTCCTCGCCGCCGGTCGAGCGCGGCGTTTCGGCGGAGTCAAGCCGCTCGCCCCTATCGGTCCTGAGCACGAAGCCGTAATCGACCTGCTGGCCTCCGACGCAGCTCAGGCCGGCTTCGGCCAGATCGTCTTGGTGCTCAACCCCGACTCAGGGCCTCAGATCCGAGCGCACGTCGAGGAGCTCTGGCCCAAGGATCTCTCCGTCGGATTCGCCATTCAGGAACGTCCGCTCGGCACCGTCCACGCCGTGCTGGCCGCACGAGACGTGGTGGATCCCTCCGTGGGCTTCGCCGTGGTGAACGCGGATGATCTCTACGGCGTCGAGGCGCTCTCCCTCGCTGCAGCGGCCCTCACCGCCTCGCCAAGGAACCTTCTGGTCGGCTTTCGCCTCCGCAATGCCATCGCCGGGGATGAGCCGGTGACTCGAGGGGTCTGCGAGGTCACCGACGGTCTGCTCAGCGGCATCGCCGAGCGGCGTTCGGTCACCGCCTCGGATGGGACCTTCGCGTCTGCAGACGGCATGGAGCCCGCACAACTCGACCCTGAATCCATCGTGTCGATGAACCTCTGGGGCTTCGCCCCTGAGATGTGGGCCGTCTTCGCCGAGGCCATGGCCCAGGCCACCGACGCCTCCGAAGACGCCGAGGTGCTCCTCCCCGAGGTGGTCGGTCGCGTGGTGGCCGGTTCGCTCGATGCGCCCAATGGCCTGCGCCGGGTTGAGGTGATTCCGACCGAGTCACGCTGCATTGGCGTCACCCATCCAGGGGACTTAGACGTGGTGCGCAGCGAACTCATCGAGCTGGTGGCCCAGGGGCGACGGGCGCCCGGGCTGTTCACCGCACGATGAGCCGATCGGCACGCCTCAGTGCCGCACTCGGGATCAACCTCCTGCTCTCGATCGGCCTGGTGATCGCCGGCCGAGCCGCACACTCCACCGGCCTCGTCGCCGATGCCGGCCACAACCTGACCGATGCGATGGCGCTCGTCTTCGCCCTGACGGCCTCGGTGCTTGCCAGTCGACCGCCGAGCGCGCGGCGCACCTATGGATGGGGCCGCGCCTCGACCCTTGCTGCCTTGGCCAATGGCATCGTCCTCGTGGTCGTCACCGTGGGGATCGCATGGATGGCCGTCGAACGCCTGCTCCATCCTCGTCCCATCGAAGGTGGCGTCGTCCTGGTCGCCGCGCTGTTCTCCGTCGTGCTCAACCTGCTCGTCGTCCGCCTGCTGCACGAGCACGGACACGACCTCGGGGTGCGCAGTGCGCTGCTCCACGCGGTGGGCGACACGCTCAGCGCTGCGGTGGTGGCGCTCGCCGGCCTCATCGCCCTCGTGGCTTCAGGTCCGCTCGCGATGCGCGTGGACCCGATTGCCTCGCTGATCGTGGCTGCACTGATCGTCGTCGAGGCTCTGCGGATCACCTGGGCCTCAATCCACGTCCTGATCGAGGGCGTCCCGACGGACATCGACCTGAGCGAGGTCGAGGCGGCACTCCGAGGCGTCGAGGAGATCCTCGACGTCCACGACCTCCATGTCTGGACGCTGTCGTCCACCTCCAAGGCCCTCTCGGCGCACCTCGTGGTGTCCGGAGACGCCTCCGTCGAATCCACGAGGCCGCTCCTGATCACGCTGCACTCGATGCTCGAGGAGCGATTTGGGATCGACCACGCCACCGTGGAGCTCGAGGCCGAAGGCGGCTGCGGGCACATCCACCACGACTGAGCGTCACTCGACAGTCCCCAGAACGCGACGAAGCCCCGAGTGACCGGGGGCCGAAGCCTCCCCGCCTCTCGGGGCATCGCCATGGGTGGGACCGAATCCGTTCCGGGGCCGTGTCGGACAACCCCGGACCGTTGCATCCGGTGGTCCCCGAAGGAACGCACCAGGTGGTGGTCCACCCACCTCCTCCGCCTCGGCTCGATCGAGAGCCCCCTTGCGGGCACCCCCTCGCCCCGACTCCAGCTCCCGTGCGGGAGCCCCCTGTCGGAGCCGCTCAGCCGGCCTCCCGGAGGAGTCCGACTGGCGTCGAGCGAGTTCGACGAACTCGGTCTGGGCGACAGTGTGCGGTGCGCGCGCCAGGTCCGTCAACCGAGAATGGCGAAATCCTCGCGTTTCCCACCACATCTCCGCGAGATCCACAGATGCCGCCAAGATGTCCACTGCACTTCCCACAGTTCGAGGCCCACTTCCCCACAGCTCGCGGTGCCTTGAGGACCCGGAGATAGACACCCGTGCTGAGGCCCGGTAGGTTTCAGCCTCGTGCTCGTCCGCAGGGGGCGGGCAGGAGAAGAAGGCAGAGGCAGATGGCATTCAAGCCAATGGCGGGGGTCAAGGTCCTCGAAGTCGCCCAGTTCACCTTCACCCCGAGCGCCGGCGCCGTGCTGGCCGACTGGGGTGCCGACGTGATCAAGGTCGAGCACGCAGTGGCCGGTGACGCCCAGCGTGGGCTCAAGCTCGGCACCGGTGGTGCAGCTGCGGGCAACTTCCAGCCCCTCATGGAGCACCCGAACCGTGGCAAGCGCTCGATCGGCCTGGCCCTCGACCAGCCTGAGGCCCGCGAGGTCCTCTACGAGATCGCCAAGACCGCAGACGTGTTCCTCGTGAACTTCCTCCCTGACGCTCGTCAGAAGCTCCAGATCGACGTCGAGCACATCCGTGCGATCAACCCCAACATCATCTACGCCCGTGGCTCAGCCTTCGGAAACCAGGGCCCTGAGCGCCTCAACGGTGGCTACGACATGTCCGGCTTCTGGTGCCGTTCGGGTTCCGCCTGGGGCGCAACCCCCTCAGACAGCCCCAAGCTGATCTCTCAGCCCGGTGGCGCCTACGGCGACTCGATGGGTGGCATGACGATCGCCGGTGGCATCGCCGCCGCCCTCTACGGCCGCGAGAAGCACGGCCACGCCGCCGAGCTCGACATCTCGCTGCTCTCGGTGGGTGCATGGGCAATGGCGCTGTCGATCGGCAACGCACTGGTGCTCGGCCAGGACGTGCCCCCGGCATCGTTCGCTGACCAGACCGCGACCTTCAACCCGTTGGTCGGTGTGTTCAAGACCTCCGACGGTCGCTGGATCAACTTCACCATGCTCCAGGCCGGTCGCTACTGGGCCGACACCTGCAAGCACCTCGGTCGTGAGGACCTCATCGAGGACGAGCGCTTCGCCACCGTCGAGAAGCTCATGACCCCTGAGTCCACGCAGGCGGCCGCGGCGATCATCGCGGAGGAGATCGCCAAGGACACCTTCGACAACTGGCGTGAGAAGTTCGCCACCCTCGAGGGTCAGTGGGCCCCGGTCCAGAGCCCCCTCGAGGTGGCCCACGACCGCCAGGTCGTGGCCAACGGCTTCATGCGCCCCGTCGTGGACGTGGACGGCAACGAGCAGAAGCTCGTGGCCAACCCGGTCCAGTTCGACAACGAGCCGCCGGAGCTCACCCGGGCCCCGCAGTTCGCCGAGCACACCGACGAGATCCTCGGCGAGCTGGGCTTCGACATGGACAAGATCATCGAGCTCAAGCTCACCGGTTCGGTCACCTGATCGACTGAGCGCTCCAGACAGCACGAGGGCGGGGCCTCCACGGCCCCGCCCTCGTCGCGTCTGTGGACCCGGTGCGCCGGTCCGCTTTGGCCTCTAGGCCTTGGTGGTGAGCACCGGCATGTGGTGGTAGCCACGCACCGTGGTCGTGTGGGACTGCTTGACGTTGTCCCAGTCGACCTCCCAGGACGGGAAGCGCTTGAGCACCTCTTCCAAGGCGATCCGGCCTTCGAGTCGGGCCAGCGCCGCACCAAGGCAGTGGTGGATGCCGTAGCCGAAGGTCAGGTGCCGGTCGGTCTTGCGGTGGAGGTTGAACGCATCGGGGTCCTCGAACTTGCGCTCATCGTGGTTGGCCGCACCGTTGATGAAGAGCATGATCTCGCCCTCTTCGATCTTCTGGCCATACCACTCAACGTCCTCGTTGATGTAGCGAGCCTGGACCGGAGACGGCGGCTCGAGACGGAGGACTTCCTCGATGGCCTGAGGCACGAGGCTGTGGTCCGCTGAGATTTCCCGAAGCGCCTCGGGGTTCTCCCCGAGCACTCGGCCGGTGAAGCCGATCAGACGCGTGGTGGTCTCGTTGCCCGCACCGATGAGCAGGCCCACGTAGCCGAGGACCTCTTCACGGGAGAGCTTGCGCTTGGTGCCGTCGAGCTCCTCGGCCTCTGCGTTGAGCAATTCAGTCATCAGGTCGTCCGAGGGGTTGTTCACCCGCCAGTCGAGATATGCCGTGAGCTCATCGAAGAGCACCGAGACTCCACCGTAGGACGCGTCGGGGATCTCGTCCTCGTTGTCCATGGTGAAGCCCTCGTCGAACTTGTCCTTGAGGCGCTGCTGGTCCTCCTCGGGCACGCCCATGAGCATGCCGATGGCCCGCATAGGCACGTAGTTGCCCAGGTCCGAGACGAAGTCGAATCCAGGAGCGTCACGCTTCTCGTCGAGCACGTCGGCGCAGAACCGACGGACGTCGACCTCGAGGGCGTTCATGCGCTTGGGTGTGAAGACCCGAGCCAGCAGCGAACGGTGGATGTCGTGGGTCGGCGGGTCTTCAAAGAGGATCGATCCCGGCGGGATCTCCACGCCGGCCTTGATCATCTCGAGCACCGAACCTCGGCCTGAGCGGTAGGTCCGCCAGTCGAGGAGGCCCTTCTCGACGTCCGCGAACCGCGAGACGGCCCAGAAGCCGTGCTCGTCGTTGCGGTACAGCGGGGCCTCGTCGCGAAGCCGCTTGAACGTCGGGTAGGGATCGTTGTCGATCTCCCAGTTGTACGGGTCGTAGTAGACCGCGTCGTCACCCATGTTTCATCCCCCTTGGTCAAGGGTGATGCTATCGGCAGAGCGTTCCGTCTGCGTGGCTCATCGAGGGCGCCGCGTCAGGCGCGCTCAGGTCAGTCCTCGATGGTGATGGCCTGCTTGGGGCAGAGCCGGACTGCCTCTTCGACCTTGGCGCGGAGCTCCTCGCCAGGGTTCTCGTTGAGGATGTAGAGGAAGTCATCGTCACGCACCTCGAAGACCTCGGGTGCCGCACCCATGCACAGGGCGTTGCTCTCACAGGAATCGAAATCGACGACGATGCGCATGGCATTCCTCCTTGGATCGTTGGTGACGATAGCAGGAGTGCCCCGCAGGCCACTAGGGCCGAAGGACACTGGACCATCGGGTTCCGACCCCATAGGGGGCGACGAAACTCGTCTCTACCGAGTGGAGGTGATGGGATTTGAACCCACGGCCTCTACATTGCGAACGTAGCGCTCTGCCAACTGAGCTACACCCCCGGAGGAACTCCAAAGTGTAGCGGGTGGGCCAAGGGGCTCAGCGAGCCGCAACCCTCCGGGGCTCTTCCCACCAGTCGTCCTCGAAGCGGTCGGCGTAGGTGGCCGCAGGGGCACCCTCGTCGTACTCCCAGTCTTCGGCGTCCTCGTCAGCCCACTCCTCGGTGCGGGCGGCGTAGCCGTCGACCACGGCGCGGGCCACATGGCGGTCACCGATCTGCTCGTCACGAGCGAGCATCCGGGGCTTGGAGATCGTGATGGACCCACGCGTGGCAGCCCAGGCCATCAGGCCCACGTAAAGCACCGTCAGCACAATGGCCAAGATCGTCAGGTTCCAGAAGATCGGTGCAAGGAAGCCGAAGATCCCGCTCACCGCGAAGGTGCCGAGGAGCCCAAAGAGGATGTTGCGCCGGCGCAGCGCCGCCTGGCGGCGCACGTAGGGGTCGGCCGGATAGTGCGCCTCGAACTCCGGCGCCTCGTTCTCGTAGCGGTAGTCGTCGACGTAACCGTCGTCGTACTGCTCCTCGTAGTCATAGCGCTGCTGCATCACTGAACCTCCTTGATCGTCCGAGCGAAGCAGGACGAGCTGGGGACGGGGTTGGATCGGAGAGCGGGGTGCGACCGGGACCACGGGCGGGTGGTCGCCAAAGAGGTCGTCTTCAGAGTCAAGGCGGTGGGCCGGGGCGATCTCCTGGGGACCTCGTTTGAGGGTTCCCAGCGAGCGGTGGAACGAAGAGATGGAACGGTCAGACGTGGCATCACGGAACTTGCGGACGGCGAGGGGGATCAACAGAACTGCCCACATGACTAGGAGCACTCCGATGATGAGCATTGTGTCCGACTCACCGCCCTTCGTTCGATTTCCCTGAAACGCTAGAGGGGCGCGAAACGCGGGTGGTGGATACTTCGCGGCTAGCCTCCCGCAGCCCGCGCCGCGAACCTTCCGCCCCCGAGCCTCGCGACCTCGACGGGGAGACCGAATGCCGCTGAGACTGGTTCTGTGGCTACCACCTCATCGATCGGACCGGCGGCCACGATGCGCCCGTCACGCAGGAGAGCGGCGTGGCTCAGCCCCGGAGGAAGCTCCTCGAGGTGATGGGTGACCAGGACAGCACCGGGGAGCGAAGGGGAATCAAAAAGTGACCCCAGCCGAGCCAGGAGGTCCTCGCGGGCACCAAGGTCCAGCCCGGCGGCCGGTTCATCGAGCAGCAGAAGGTCTGGCGCTGCGATCAGGACCCGAGCCAGAAGGATTCTGGCGCGCTCCCCTTCGGAGACCAGTCCGACCTGGGAGTCCCGCAGCGCTCCGACGCCGAGCTCGTCGAGCAGAGCATCGGCTCGGGTCAGATCCTCCTCGGCGTACTCCGCCCACCAGGTCTCGAGCGCTCCGTCGGTGCCCGTGACCACCGCGTCATGCACGCGTAACGAGGCTCGAAGCTGCTTGGCCAAGGTGGCCGAGTGCAGCCCGAGACGGCCACGCAGGGTGCGGAGATCCACACGACCGACCTGCTCCCCGAGCAGCCAGACGGTCCCTTGGGTGGGCCAGCAGCGGCCCGCAAGGATCGAGAGCAGCGTCGACTTGCCTGAACCGTTGGGGCCGAGCACGGCCCACCGCTGACCTTCTTCGAGGACGAGCTCATCGACGCTCAAGATGGTGCGGCCATCTCGGATGATGCGGACGTCCTTGAGACGTGCCACCTCGCTCATCGTGGTGGCAGCCCTACTGATGGAGGCCGCACTCGGTCTTGTCCGAGTTCGACCAACGACCCGCACGCGGGTCCTCTCCCGGCGCCACCGGCCTCGTGGTCGGCGCGCAGCCGATCGAGAGGTACCCCTTGGGAACGAGCGGGTGCTGCGGGAGGTTGTGCTCCTTCTCGTAGTAAGCCACGTCCTCATCCGTCCAAGTGGCCAGAGGGTTGATCTTGATCAGCCCGAAGATCTCGTCGTACCCGATGATCGGCGTGGTGGCCCGAGTCGGTGCGTCCACGCGCTTGACCGAGGTCAGCCACGCCTTCTTGTCGGCGACCGCGCGCTTGAGCGGTCCGACCTTTCGGACCTGACAGCATCCTTCCGCCCCGCAGGGAGTGTCGGCGGCGTCGGGGCCAGGATGCGTGACGGTCAGGTTGAGGCCGTAGTGCGCCTTGGCCCATTCGACGTACTCCCAGGTCTCGTCGAAGTGCGCCTCGGTGTCGAGGAAGATGATCTCGAGGTCGGGCTTTGCCTTCACCGCGAGGTCGAGGAGCACCAGGTCCTGGAAGGAGCAAGCGAACACGAGATCGTCACCGAAGCGGTCTGCGGCCCAGGAGATGATCTCACCGGGGGCTCGGTGCTCGTAGGTCACATTGAGCTCATCGAGCTCGCTCAACTCTGCGTCAGAAAGGGTGATCGCCATCGTGGACTCCTCGTGTGTGGACTCCACGGTACCCGAGCCTCCTCAGCCTCCATTCCTCAGGGTTGGACCACCATCAGAACGGTGGCGAGGAGCAGCATGGCGGCCACCACGTCCGAACCAAGTCGGACCCGCTTGATCAGCGCTCGCCAGGAGTCTTCGCTGGGGACTGGACCCGCGGCAATGGTCGTGGCCAATTGTTTGCTTGACGAGAAGATGAGGTGCTCCGCAGCTCCGATGGCAATCACCCAGGCTCCGAGACCCAGCAGTACGAACAGGTCCGTCACTTCAAAGGACCCCTGACTCATGGCGAGGAGCACAAACCCCGACAGCGGGACGAGGTAGAGGGCGCGTCCGGCCACCTCGGGTCCTTCTCGGAAGTAACGCGCGCCCGACTCCGGCCACGACGAACCAGGTGTCGCCGAGAGCAGAGCCCGAGCCGCGGCCCACGACGCAATGACCACCACAAGCGAGACGATGGCCGCTGCCACGTGGATGAGGAGGATCAAATCGAAGGCGGCCGAGCGCGGAGGAGAGGCGGCGAGGGGCACCAGACCATCTTGGCCCGTTGCCCTCAGCCCCGGGGGACGGTTACCCCGACCCGACACTCGCTAACCCGAGGTAAACGAAAGATGAACACTTCTCGAAATCTCCCGGATTGTGCCCGATTCGGAGGGGAGGGCTCCTCCGAGGTGACCTAGAAGAAGAGGGTGCACAACACCTCCCTGCTCCTGATCGTCATCGTGACGGCCCTCGCCTTCGACTTCACCAACGGGTTCCACGACACCGCCAACTCGATGGCCACCACGATCACCACCGGGTCGCTCAAGCCCAGGGTCGCAGTGGCCCTCTCGGCTGTCCTCAACCTGGCGGGTGCCTTCATCTCGCTGTCGGTCGCCGCCGTGATCGCCAAGGGCATCGTGAGTCAGGGCAGCGTGACGCTTCCCGTGGTCTTCGCCGGGCTCACCGGCGGCATCCTCTGGAACGTCATCACCTGGTACAACGGTTTCCCCTCGAGCTCGAGCCACGCCCTGATCGGTGGTGTGGTCGGAGCGATGATCGTGCACGCAGGTATCCACGCAGTGGAGTGGAACGGGGTCTTCGGCAAGGTCATGATCCCCGCGCTCCTCGCCCCGCTCGTCGCCGGCATCATCGCCGCTGGCGCAGCCTGGCTCACCGCTCGGTTCACTAAGCATCTGACTGGGTCCGCTCGTGACCAGGGCTTCAGATGGGCGCAGGTCGGCTCGGCATCGCTGATGTCGCTGGCGCACGGCACGAACGACGCCCAGAAGACCATGGGAGTCATCACCCTCGCCCTCGTCGCCAACGGGAATCTCGTTCAGGACGCGTCGACCCCCACGTGGGTGATCGTCGCTTGTGGTGGTGCGATCGCACTGGGCACCTACCTCGGCGGCTGGCGGATCATCCGCACCATGGGTCGTGCCCTCACCGACATCGACACCCCTCAGGGCTTCGCCGCACAGACTTCCGCTGCGACGGTGCTCCTGACGTCCACCCACTTCGGCATCCCGCTGTCGACCACCCAGGTGGCCAGCGGTTCGGTGGTCGGTTCGGGCATCGGTCACCGCGTCCGGGTCCGCTGGGGCATCGTCGGCGAGATCCTGATTTCCTGGCTGGTCACCATGCCGGCAGCCGGACTGATCGGCGCCGGTGCATTCGGACTCTCAAATGCCATCGGCGGCACCTTGGGCGTCTATCTCACCGGAGGAATCCTGGCCTTCGCCTGTGCCCTCTTCTTCGGCCTGAGCCGCAAGTCACCGGTCACACCCGAGAACGTCAATGACGCTTGGGATGAGAACGTCCACGTCCTTACCCCCAAGCACATCGCCGCCTGAAAGGAATCTGACCGATGAACAGCCTCCTCGCTGCCGCCGCCTCGAAGCCCACGCACCTCGTCGACTGGGCAGGCCTCGGCAAGGTCGTCCTCATGTCCGCGATCGCCGTCGCTGCACTGGTCTGTGTGGTCAGCCTGGGGATCAATCTGCTCACACGAGCTGAGGGCTCCCACGGTGGACGCCGCACGGTCAACAGCATCGGTGCGGTGCTCTGTCTGCTCGTGGTCTTCGCCGCGGTAGGCGTCGGCCTCGGGGTGATGTTCCACAAGGGCTAGCCCCCGACCCCTCTCCGGCCTCATCGATGAGGTCAATCAAGCGGCAGGCCACCTGAATTGGGGCCTGCCGCTTGTCGTTCGGGGCTACGATCGAAACAGATGGCCATGACGAGCGGAGATGGAGCGTCAAGCAGATGACCGAGATGCGCCTCGATGCCCTCTCCGGCCGATGGGTCGTCATCTCTGAGGCTCGAGCCAAGCGTCCAGATGCCTTCGTCATCCACGCGCAGCGCCTCGAACATGAACCGCTCAAGCCCTGTCCGTTCTGCCCTGGCAACGAAGAGGCCACCCCGCCAGCCCTTGAAACCTATGACGAGGACGGCCACTGGCAGGTTCGAGTCATCGCCAACAAGTACCCCGCCTTCGAAGGCGAGGACGCCTTCGTGGTCGAGAACAAAGGCCCCGTCTTCACCGTGGGATCTGCCGGCGGCACCCATGAGGTCTTCGTTCTGTCCCCTGATCATCTGGCGAGCTGGAAGGACCTGAGCGAGGAGCACGCCGGTCTCGTGATGAAGGCCGTGCGCGACCGAATGGCCGAGCTCTCCCGGTCCAAGACCCTGCGCTACTCCCAGGCCATCGTGAACTCCGGCCGTGAGGCGGGTGCCTCGGTCGAACACCCCCATGGACAGCTGATGGGGATGAGCTTCGTGCCTCGCGAGATCGCTGAGGAGCAGGCCCGTTTCGCCCGGTTCACCGGCAACTGCCTGCTGTGCACCACCATCGAGGCCGAAGAGGCTGTCGGAGAGCGCATCGTCTACAAGGACGACGACGTCCTCGTCATCACCCCCTACTGGTCGAGCGTGCCCTACGAGATGCTCGTGATGCCCCGGCATCACGACGAACACCTCCACAACGACACCGACGCTCATGTTGAGGCGGTCGGACGTGGTCTGCGCACCGCGCTCAGGGCACTCAACGACACCATTGGCGACGTCGCCTACAACCTCGTGTTCCACTCCGCCCCCTACACCGGCGGTGGCCCCTTCCACTGGCACGTCCACGTGGTGCCCAAGGCCACCACCCGGGCGGGCTTCGAGATGGGCACAGGCGTGGCCATCAACATCGTGCCGCCCGAGCTGGCCGGCGCGGAACTTCGCTCCCAGCTCTAGGAGAGCAACCGCTCCGCGGAGCTGTAGGGGTCCGTCGTGCCCGCCACGAGCGCGGCGACCTGCGCCTCGAACAACTCGCCTTCCGCAAGCTGCTCGACCTGGAGTGCGAGCTGCGCAGAGAGGACCCGACGGAGCTCCTCGGCCAACCGACGCTGTCGACGAGGCACAAGCTCGTCGTGATCCAAGAGGTGGGCACGATGGGCGGCCACGGTCTCCCAGAGCTCGGTGACACCGGTTCCGTCAGCCGCCACCGTCTCGACCACCGGAGGGCGCCAGTCGCCCAACTGAGAGAGGTCCAACATTTGTTCGAGATCCCGACGGGCTTCGCGCACGCCGGGGCGGTCGGCTTTGTTGATCACGAAGATGTCGGCGATCTCCAAGAGGCCTGCCTTGTTGGCCTGCATGGCGTCGCCCCAGCCTGGGTTCACCACCACCACGGTCGTGTCCGCCGCCGAGGCGATCTCGACCTCCACCTGACCCACGCCGACCGTCTCGACCAGGACGACGGGCATGCCCGAGGCCCCGAGGAGGCGCACCGCATCGGGCACGGCGAGGGAGAGCCCTCCGAGATGTCCTCGAGTGGCCATGGAGCGGATGAACACGGTCGGATCGGTGGCGTGCTCCTGCATCCGGATCCGGTCGCCCAGGATCGCACCTCCGGTGAACGGCGAGGACGGATCGATGGCGAGCACCGCGACCTGCTCGAGCGCCACCGCAGCCTGCTCACCGATTGCCGGCCAGCCGGTGCGTGCCGCGGTGATCACGCGGTCGGTCAGCGTCGACTTGCCCGCACCCGGCGCTCCGGTGAGTCCCACGGTGTAGGGGGGTGCCTCGGTGTAGCTCAGGGCCGCCACCGCCCGGGACTCCGCTCCCCCGCGCTCGACCATCGTCAAGAGACGCGCCAAGGCCACTCGGCTGCCCTCCTTGGCCTGCGCCAACAGGACGACGGGGTCCCGGCTGAGCACCTCGCTCATGCCCACGCCACCGTGGCGCCAAGGGAAGCGAGGTGACCCACGAGGTCGTCATAGCCTCGGTTCACGTGTGAGATCCCGCTCACCGAAGTCTCCCCCTCTGCAGCAAGACCAGCCAAGACAAGCGCAGCACCGGCGCGGATGTCGGGCGCCTTGACCGGTGCCCCTGAGAGGCGCTCGACGCCTCGGACCACTGCATGGTGGCCCTCAGTGCGGATGTCGGCTCCCATGCGGCGCAGCTCGTCGACGTAGCGGAACCGGCCCTCGAAGAGGTTCTCCGAGACGATCGAGACCCCGTCGGCCACCGCCAAGGCGGTCACGAGGAAGGGCTTGTAGTCGGTGGCCACGCCGGGATAGGGCAAGGTGGCCACATCGACAGCGTGGCAGCGTTGGCGGCGCGTGGCGGTGAGGCCGCGCGGACCGAACGCCACCTCGAGGCCCATGGC